>CAJWJW010000140.1 GCA_913041775.1 uncultured Flavobacteriales bacterium | reverse complement strand
TAGAAATTACGATTGTATCTATACGTTCTGGAACGTTATTATCGGAGTATTGAATTGTAACTTGAGACTTTGCATCAGGACGTAGGTAATGCATTTCTTTGTGATCCTCTCGTCTTATGATAGCAAGTTCTTGTAAGAGTAGATGAGACAGACTTAATGCTAAAGGCATATAGTTCTCCGTTTCGTTGGTAGCATAGCCAAACATCATTCCTTGGTCTCCTGCACCTTGCTCATCGTGTAAGCCTTTACCTGCAACCACCCCTTGGTTAATATCGTCTGATTGCTCGTGAACTGTAGAAATAATTCCACAGGATTCAGCATCAAATTTGTACTCTGATTTAGTATAACCAATTCTGCGAATTACATTACGTGCTTGTTTTTGTAAATCGACCCATGCTGTAGAATTTACCTCACCACTAATTACTGTTAAGCCTGTAGTAACAAGAGTTTCGCAGGCAACTTTAGATTCGGGGTCTTGTGCTAAAAAAGCATCAAGTATAGCATCAGAAATTTGATCGGCAACTTTATCTGGATGTCCTTCGGAAACAGACTCAGATGTAAAAAAATAAGACATATTTAATTCTTTAAAAAGTGAATTTATAAATAGTCTGATTGGAGCTGTAGCGGTAGAATACTGCTTTAGCCTTTTTTATAGTGGTAGCAATCAGTCAAATTCATCCACTTAATGATGCAAAGATAGTAATTCGGATTGTTTAATTCGTAAGTCTTTGGAAAATATCTTCAAGCTTTTGTTCTTTCATATTCATCTGTAGAACAGAGCGGTTTTGTGCTACTGCAAAATTGAAAAGTTCAGTTCTTAAATCGTGTTTAGAATCGCTTGTTACTAGGAATTTATTCTCCCCCATTTCTATAACTTCCAACACGTTTTTAATGTTTCGTAGTGCTTCCTTTTCTACTATATTGTTAAATTCTATGCTAATTAAGCTCCTGTCACTACTTAATTCACGTAAATCTTTAATTTTTTTATTGGCTACAATTCCACCTTTATTTATGATAATAACTCTATCGCAAATAGCTTCTACTTCTTGCATTATATGAGTGGAAAGCATTACTGTTTTTTCTTTTCCAACGTCCTTTATCAACGCTCTAATTTCAACTAATTGATTAGGATCTAATCCTGTTGTCGGTTCGTCTAAAATTAAAACTTCAGGATCGTGTATTAATGCCTGCGCCAAACCTACCCGCTGTCTATAACCTTTAGATAGTGATCCAATAAGCTTGTGTTTTTCTTTTGAAAGCCCAGTTTTCACAATCATCAAATCTATGCGATCGTGACTTACACCATATATATCAGCAACAAATTCGAGATATTCACGTACGTACATATCTAGGTAGAGTGGATTGTGTTCGGGTAAGTATCCTATTTTGCTCTTTGCTTTAAGCGCGTTTTCTGAAACATCTAGTCCCCAAATCTCTACACCTCCACTAGTTTGTGGGATGTATCCGGTAAGAATTTTCATCATGGTAGACTTCCCTGCTCCGTTAGGACCTAAAAAACCTACGATTTCACCCTTTTCAATTTCAAAAGACACATCATTAAGTGCTTTTTGATTTCCGTATACCTTACTTATTTTCTCTACTTTTATAGACATGGTACGAAGATAAGTCATTTTCACTTATTAACTATTTGTAGTTAGTTCTATTTTTAATTATTAAAACTGAGCTGTTATCATTAATGTTTAGCTGTTGTTACTCATTTTTACGCTATTACTTACTAGCTTCGTTTACTTGCTATTCTTTATCTTCTATCGTTGATTTAAATGTAATTTTCTTCATCGAAGATTCATTTCTCGTGGGCGAGTAAATGCTGAAAAAGGAATCCATTTTGAATTACTTTTTTTATGAATAATTTTTTAGCTTATTTCCTCCTAAACGATTCATTCTCAAATTCAAACCCTATCTTTGTCGCTATGCTAGGAATGGTCGTAAAATCTACTGGAAGTTGGTACTGGGTTCGCACACACGATGGCGAGTACCATGAATGTCGTATTCGTGGTAAATTCAGAATTCAAGGAATTAAAAGTACTAACCCTATTGCCGTTGGCGATAGTGTAGAGCTTTTACATGAGGGTGATGATTATATTATCACCGAAATCTATGATCGTAAAAACTATATTATTAGAAAGTCTGTAAACCTTTCTAAACAAGTACATATTATTGCCTCTAATATCGATCAGGCTTTCTTGATCGTTACCTTAGCTTCGCCGTCTACTTCGGTTGGTTTTATAGATCGCTTTCTAGTTACCGCCGAGGCTTATCATATACCGACAATATTAGTCTTTAATAAGGTTGATTTATACGACGAGTTCGACCGTGAATACCACGATGAAATTGTAGCAATGTATACGCACGCAGGATACGAATGTATCGAGGCTTCTGCTTTAGAGCTTATAAATATTAATGCACTTACTACAAAGATGAAGGATAAGGTTACGCTTTTGTCTGGACATTCTGGAGTAGGTAAATCTACCCTTGTAAACGTTATTGATCCCGATTTGGATCTTGCTACTCAGCAGGTTTCCGATGCACACCAAAAGGGAATGCACACGACTACATTTGCAGAAATGTTTGAACTTGATTTCGGAGGTTTTATTATAGATACTCCGGGAATAAAAGGTTTTGGCTTAGTTGAAATGGACGAGTCTGAACTCGCTGATTATTTCCCAGAGATGAGGCGTATAAAAGCCGGCTGTAAATTCCATAACTGTAAGCATGTAAATGAACCTAAATGTGCCGTTAAGGTTGCTGTGGAATTAGATGAGATTCATCCTGTTAGATACGATAGTTATTTGGCAATGTTAGAAGATGATGGCAACCAGTATCGAGAATTTAAATACCATAAATGAGAGCTGTTATACAAAGGGTTTGCAGTGCCTCAGTAAGTATTAATAAGGAGCTTAGGGCTGAAATTAATCAGGGTTTAGTTGTTTTACTTGGGGTTTGTCCTGTCGACACTATTGAAGATGTAGATTGGTTGTGTACGAAAATCTGTCATCTTCGAATTTTTTCCGATCATTTAGGGAAAATGAATCATTCCCTAGTTGATACAGATGGGGACTTACTGTTAATAAGCCAATTTACTTTATTTGCAAGTACTAAAAAAGGGAATAGACCTTCGTATTTAAATTCTGCCACTCCAGAAGTAGCTATTACACTTTACCAAGAATTTATTAAACGCTTAGAATTCAATTTGAATAAAAAGATCGCCACAGGTGTTTTTGGTGCCGACATGCAAGTGAGTTTAATAAACGATGGTCCTGTAACTATACAATTAGATTCTAAAAAACGAGTATAATGGAATTAAAAGAACTTCAAACTAAAGTAGACAGTTGGATTAAGAAGTACGGAGTTCGCTATTTTAGTGAGTTAACAAATATGGCTATTCTTATTGAAGAAGTTGGAGAGGTAGCTCGTATTATGTCCAGACGATTTGGTGAGCAGTCCGAGAAAGAGTCCGATAAAAATAAGGACCTTGGCGATGAGTTGGCTGATGTCCTGTTTGTGCTAACCTGTATAGCCAATCAAACTGGGGTTGACATAGAGGAAGCTATGGAAA
>CAJWJW010000139.1 GCA_913041775.1 uncultured Flavobacteriales bacterium | reverse complement strand
TAATGATTTCTTACCTCACTGGAGCTTTAGTAGGTGTTTTACAATATTTTTCTAGCTCCGAAGAAATACAAAGTTTTGTGCTTTGGGGAATGGGGTCTTTTGCCAAAACTCAGTGGTTAGATCTTAAATTAATGTTACCTGTTTTAGTGCTAGGTTTATTGTTTGCTTATTCTCGTTCTAAAGCTTTAAATAGTTTATTGTTAGGGGAGTCTTATGCTCAAAGTATTGGTGTTTCCTTAAAAAGGATTCGTAGAGAAATACTTTATTTAGTTGGAATTCTCGTTGCCTGGGTAACCGCTTATTGTGGTCCTATCGCTTTTATAGGTATGGCTGTTCCACATTTAGTTCGTTTAGGAGTAGAAGAGTCCGATCATAAAACAACCATTCCTTTAGTGGCTCTTACGGGGGCTTGTATCGCTTTAGTTTGCGATATGATCGCTCAGGCTCCAGGATACGATATTGTATTACCTATTAATAGTATAACCTCTCTTTTTGGTGCTCCTTTTGTTATTTATTACCTCTTAAAAAAGAACCGTCTTGGATAATAAAACACATATAAGTATTAAGGATTTGGCGGTGGGCTATAACGGAACTGCCGTTTTGTCGAATGTTACATTTGAAGTATACGCTGGAGAATTAATTTGCCTTTTGGGGGCGAATGGTAAAGGGAAATCTACTTTATTAAAAACACTAATGGGAATCCTCCCAATTGTTTCTGGAGAAGTTTTACTCAAAGGGATATCCATAAATTCTATTTCTGCATTAGAAAAAGCCAAAGAACTCGCTGTTGTTTTAACCGATTCTTTGCGCGATGTAAATATGAAAGCTAAGGATGTAGTTGCCACTGGTCGCTATCCTTATTTGTCGTGGAATGCTAAGCTAACTATTGAAGATGATGCTTTTATTGATGCGAGCTTAAAAAAGGTGTCTGCTTTACAATTTTCCAATAGATGGATGACCAGTTTGAGTGACGGTGAACGACAAAGAGTAATTCTCGCTCGTGCCTTAGCTCAGCAAACATCAATTTTAGTACTCGACGAACCTACTGCATTTTTAGATATAGCCCATACTATGGAGTTTTCTGTTTTATTAAAACAGTTAGGTAGGGAAGAAGGGAAATCTATTCTTATGAGTACACACGACTGGGCTACAGCTTTACAAATTTCCGATCGTATATTCTGGATTGATGAAGATTCTTGCTTTCATATTCTAGATACACAGAATTTAAAGAAAGGTGACACATTAAATGAGATGCTAAATACTTCGGCAGGTACCTGGAATACAGTGCTAGGTAGATTTGAAATTACTAAAATATAAATACTATGATTCTTGTCTAGCTGAGTGTTTAAGTTAAAATTTATCAATAGTTAAAAAATAAACATCAACTTTTAAATTAAATTAGTTTAGAATTAATAAGAATCTGATTTGCACATTATTCTTTATTATTAGCCTCTATTTGCTCTTTTGTCTCTACATTTGTGATTCATTTTTAAGGACGATGAATGTTGGATTATGTAATCATTGGTGCCGGTCAGGCTGGCTTGGCGATGGCTTATTATTTAAAGCAAAGCAATAAGGATTTTTTAATTGTAGACGGCGATTTAGAAATTGGTACTTCATGGCTTAATCGTTGGGATTCTTTAAAGTTATTTACACCTACAGAATACAATCATTTACCAGGATTTAAATTTGAAGCTCCTAAAGGCTATTATCCAGATAAGTTTGAGGTTGCTAATTATTTCAAATCGTATGTAAAACACTATAATTTCTCCACGCAGTTTAATACGCTAATTACTGCTGTACAGAAAAAAGAAAATGGTTCTTTTATTCTCACTCATAATAATGGGGAAATAGAAACACAAAATGTTATTGTTGCTACTGGACCTTTTCATATTCCCTATACACCGCCTTGTCATACTAAAATATCCGCAGATACTCTTCAGATACATAGTAACTATTACAAAGCATTGAGTCAGCTACAAATGGGTGATGCATTGGTTGTAGGTGCTGGGGATTCCGGGTATCAAATTCTCGATGAGATTTCTAAAGACAATTCTCGCACAGTCTATTTTTCTGGTAACACAAATGTAAAATCAATCCCTCAGCAATTTTTAGGTAAAACTCTATGGTGGTGGTTTACTTTAATTGGATTCTTGAGTTTTAGTAAATATAGCTGGATTGGGAAAAAAATTAATTCGACTTCTCAACCGGTAATTGGAATCGATGTAAAAGAAATTCTTGCTAGAGAAAATGTTATTCCTGTAGGCAGAACAAAAGACGCTATGGAGCAGGATCTGTTTTTTGAAAAGATGAAGGTCTCTACGATTAAAAATATTGTTTGGGCTACTGGTTACCGACCAAACTTTCATTGGATTGAGGGCTTAGAGTTGGATGAAAATAATTATCCGAAGAACTTTAGAGGGGAGAGTAATATAGAAGGACTCTATTTTATTGGTTTACCTTGGATGTATACAAGAGGTTCTGCTACTTTAGGTGGAGTAGCGAAAGATGCTGTTTATCTTGCAAATACTCTGTGTAAATAAATTGAGTAATTAATTTCTATTTAAATTCATTTCCACCCCATTACCTATAAAATTTCGAATTGATTTTGTCCCTTAGGGAATTCTTGAAACTCACCCTTTAGCCCATAATAGAATCCATATTGAGGTAGTATAAGTATAGAATCATTTAGCTTAAAACTAGATGCGAGCCATCTAAGCTCCCATAGATATAGTTAAGTCCCCAGAATATTTATTAACCATTAGTGAAAGTCGTAGCTGTCTATTTTTATCGAAACGTATACTAATACGACAGCATTTAGAAATTTCATTTTATTAATTTTTTCCTAAAGAGAGATTTTAGTTCATAAAAAAAGGTTCAGTATAATCTCTATACTGAACCTTTGATATGTATGCTATACTCTATGGTTATTCAGCCTATTTCTCAACTATTTATAGAGATGAGTTTTTCTTTAATCTTTTTTCAGCCTTCTTTTCTTTAGGCGTTTTAGTTGCTTCTTTTTTTACACTCTTCTTTGAGTCTTTACCTTTTCCCATGATATTTTTTTAATATTGTTGATTCTTTTAAGCTACATTTCTATTAATTAGAACGTAGAATACTATTCTTGTTTACTGATATTAAGATCAGTATTTGTTCTTGTTACAAAGGCAGAAGATACACAAAATTATCGTTCACTTCTGTCTTAAATTGTATTCAAATAGTGTTTTTTACTTTTGTGTATCGCACGTGCTTTTCAAAAGTGATTCTAAAATTGACAATTTTGTTGTTTCCTCCTCTGTATATTCTAAAACATCTTTAATTTGTACTAGTTCATTTAGTACAGGAAGTTTATCCATAGTAAAACCATCATTATTGAATAGATAATACTTTAGAGCAGTTTTAATCTTCTATCTCTTCGGAGAAAATAGTGGTCTCTTTGCTATAGTTTTTTACTCTCTGTAATAGCTTAAATTGAAAAATCATTACCTAATGTATTCATCCCATTACATCCACAGCATTCAACCAATTGAGATCTTGGAGTTTCATTTGGAATTAATCCCCATGTATCTATAATTAATTTTAATCCAATATCGT
>CAJWJW010000138.1 GCA_913041775.1 uncultured Flavobacteriales bacterium | reverse complement strand
TGCCAGTTACACCATGGGACAAATGCGGTGCAAATTTATTTCTTTTTTTTAATTAAACCAACAAAAGCCCAAAAAAGAATGTAAAAATTTAACAAAAGCTGTTTAACAGATTTTAAGTCAATAAACTACTACAAAAAAAAGAACACAATATATTTTTTATACATTCGCAGGAGTTTGACTACAATTGAATAAATCGAAAGAAATGGAGTACAAAAAAATCAACAATATACTAGGTTGGCTAGCCTTTGCAATTGCCTTAAGCACTTACATCCTAACCTTAGAACCAACTACAAGCTTCTGGGATTGTGGAGAATACATAGCTACAGCATTCAAACTTCAGGTAGGACACCCACCAGGTGCACCAACTTTTTTACTCCTGGGTAACTTCTTTTCTAATTTCGCTTTCGGCGATGTTACTAAAGTTGCTTACATGATTAATTTGATGTCTGCGGTAAGTTCTGCCTTTACAATCTTGTTTTTATTCTGGACAATTACAGCTTTTGCAAAAAGAATATTGGGTAAAATTGAATCTCAAGGACAAGTAATCTCTATTATGGGAGCTGGTTTGGTTGGATCCTTAGCATATACCTTTTCAGATTCATTTTGGTTTTCTGCTATAGAAGGAGAAGTTTATGGGATGTCGTCGTTTTTTACCGCGGTTGTTTTTTGGGCTGCCTTAAAATGGGATGAAGAATACGATATTATTGGTGATGCAGCCAACAGATGGTTGCTATTGATTACCTATTTAATTGGTTTATCTATTGGAGTACATATGCTAAACCTATTGGCAATACCTGCTGTAGTATATATGTATTACTTCAAAAAATACAAAACCACACAAAAAGGATTTGTTGTTACTGGAATCGTTTCGATTTTAATTTTAGGCTTTATTTTCTTTGGATTAATTCCACAGATTGTGAAATGGCTAGGTATTGTAGAACGAACTTTCGTTAATAGTATCGGACTACCTTTTAACAGTGGAACAATTTTCTTTATTGGTGTATTGGTTGCTGCTATTTACTTTGGATTAAAAAAAGCCAAAGAAAGTGGACGAAATCTTGTTCACACAGCAATTTTAGGAATAACATTCATCCTTATTGGCTATTCTTCTTTTGCTGTTTTAGTAATTCGTTCGAATGCAAACACTCCAATAGACGAAAACAACCCGGAAGAAGCGGTTGGATTATTAGCTTACTTAAATCGTGAACAATACGGATCAACACCACTAGTACACGGACAATATTTTACAGCGGGACTAGATAAAAGAAATCCCTACAGCGATGGTACACCTGTATATGTAAAAGATGAACAAGTAGGGAAATATGTTGTTTCTGATCCACGTAAAAACCATAGTCCAAATTTCGACAAAAAACACTCTGGCTTATTCCCTAGAATGTGGAGCAGAGAAGGAAGGCATGTAAAAGCTTATAAAGAATGGGGATCTATTACTGGAAGAAAAGGCAAAAAACCTAGCATTGGAGAGAACCTATCTTACTTCTTTAATTTCCAAATTAACCACATGTACTTTAGATACTTTATGTGGAATTTTGCAGGAAAACAAAACGACATGCAGAGTCATGGTTCTATTACAGAAGGACAGTGGCTAAGTGGTATTACCTTTTTTGACGAATGGCGTTTAGGTCCACAAGACAATCTTCCGAGTGGGCAGGAAAACAACCCAGGTAGAAATCATTTTTATATGCTCCCATTTATTTTGGGTATGATTGGCTTATTCTATCACTATAAAAAGAATAAGAAAGATGCGTGGATTGTAAATTTACTTTTCGTTTTTACAGGACTAGCAATCGTAGTTTACCTTAATCAGTATCCATACCAACCTAGAGAAAGAGATTATGCTTATGTAGGATCCTTTTATGCCTTTGCTATTTGGATTGGACTAGGAGTGCTAGCAATTATTGAAAAACTGAGAGCTTATGCTCCAGAAAAAATTACTGCGATAGCAACTACAGCATTGTGTTTAGTAGCAGTGCCAGGTATTATGGCCTCTGAAGGCTGGGACGATCATAACAGATCCGATAGATATACTGCCAGAGACTTTGCAAAAGCATACCTAGATTCGTGTGATCCAGATGCTATATTATTTACAATGGGAGACAACGACACCTTCCCACTTTGGTATGTGCAAGAGGTAGAAGGTTATAGAACTGATGTAAGAATTGTAAACCTTAGTTTGTTAAATACCGACTGGTATATAGACCAAATGAAGCGAGATGCATACGAAGGGAAGGGAGTTCCTTTTACTATGCCACATAAATTATATAGACAAGGAACTAGAGATGTTGCCATTTTTAAAGATGCAGGAATTTCTGACCAGCGTTGGGATGTCTCGAGAATGAACGAATGGGTACAAAGCGATGCACCTATTACCAAAGTTCAAATGGGGAAAGAGTACGTTTACTTCCCTACCAAGAAACTACGTATTCCAGTAAACAAAGAAAAAGTTCTGGCTAATGGAACCGTTTCTCCAGAAGATGCACATTTAATTTTACCTAGTATAGAGTGGAATTTAAATGTAAATCAGATGGAAAAGAAACACATGATGATTATCGATTTATTAGACACCAATAACTGGGATAGACCTATTTATTTCTCTATAACCATTGGTAACAGTGCAAACTCTTTTGCCTATTTATGGGATTATTTTCAACTAGATGGATTGGCATATCGTTTTGTTCCAATTAAAACTAAGTCTGCTGCCGGTAAAATTGGTCGTGTAGAAAGCGATGTTCTTTACACAAGTTTGATGGAGAAATTCGAATACGGTAATATGAATGGTGAAGATGTGTATATGGATGAAACAAACCTTAGACTGGTAATGAATATCCGTAATAACTTCTCAAGACTTGCAGATAAATTAATTAGCGAAGGCGACACTGTTAGAGCAATTGATGTATTAGATAGATGTATAGATTTAATGCCGCACGAAAAAGTTGAGTATAACTTCTTTATGCTTCCCATAGCAGAGAGTTACTACGCATGTAAGCAAACAGAAAAAGCAAGAGCTGTAGTTTCGACAATGCAGACTATGTTTGATGAGAAACTAAACTATTTCGCACAGTTTGAAGGTGATGATAAAGGAGCTGTTCAATACGACATTGAGCGATCTTTATCGCTTTACAAGAGTATTGTAAGACTAAGTTATGCCAACGATAAGGAAGCCTATGCAGATGGCATTGCAAATGACTTTCAAACCAAAATGAAATCATCTAATTTTAGATAAACTAAAAAGCACTGGAAACAGTGCTTTTTTTTATGAGATACCTCTACAAAACACCGCAATTACTTAAATGGTATTATCCTAGTTTAATTTGGGATTTTACCACAGCAGAAAAGTGTGTGTATTTAACTTTCGACGATGGGCCCACTAAAGACTATACGCTTTGGATTTTGGAGGAGTTGGAAAAGTACAAAGCGAAAGCTACCTTTTTTTGTATAGGGAAAAATGTAGAAAGAAATTCGAATGAATTTGAATCTATTATAAACAAAGGCCATTCTGTAGGAAACCATACCTACAATCATATAAACGGTTGTAATAATAGCCTACTCTCCTACTTAAGAGATATAAGAAAGTGTGAAGCCATTTTTAAATCGAACTTATT
>CAJWJW010000137.1 GCA_913041775.1 uncultured Flavobacteriales bacterium | reverse complement strand
TACCCACAACAATAATATCGATGTTTCTACGGTTAGACGGATTTACAAGCTTAGCTTCAGCTTTGTATTTAGTCCATTTATCAGCTAAAGGACCATCTGGAATATTATCGAATAAATCTTTCATATCCTTATAGTTGAGTAAAGTAGAAATAGATTGGGAAAGAAATAAATCCTAAAGTCACTGCCACAGCAAATGCAGTACCTATCTTTTGTATTGTAGGCGTGTATTTTTTGTGTCGTAATCCAATAGATTGGAATGCAGACTGGAATCCGTGGTTTAGGTGTGTACCTAAAAGAAGCATTCCGATTACATATATTGCAGAGTACCAAGGCTGACTAAATGCAGCCTTAACCATTATGAACATATCTTTTATTGGATCACCCGAGCTGTCAACTGTCATAGCGACATCACCAAACTTATAACCGTACCAAAACGACTGTAAGTGAATGATTAAGAATACTAAAATGATCGTACCTGTAAGTCCCATATTTCTAGAATACCAAGAGCTTTTTTTATTGTCCATAGCATACTTTACTGGCTGTGCAGCTTTGTTTGCTTTAGTCAATATAATTGCATCTATAATATGCGTTAAAAAACCTGCTACCAGTACAATTTCCATTATACGGATTAGCGGATTAGATGACATGAAACGTGTGTACTCGTTAAATTGTACAGGGTCTGTAAACAAGGCTACGTTACCTATAAGATGTATAACAAGAAAACTGCAAAGGAATAAGCCTGTAATGGCCATTAAGTATTTCCTTCCCAGTGATGATGAAAACAATCCAGCGCTATTGCTCATGATGATATCCTTTTCTAGGGTGGTTAGTTTTTCTTTTAAACACGCAAATTTAACATACCTACCACAAGCACACAAACCAAGAAGCAATTAATAATGGTTCTAGATAAGATAAGGTTATTAGTTGATAATGATTAATTGCGAATTTTAAAATGACGCCTATTACAACTGCCTTCTTAAATCTATAAGTTTCTATTTTTTATTTTCTCCCCTTAATTTTAATCTAATGTTTGACTATTCATTTTAAAACACGAAATTTGAGCCTATGAATACAAGCCAAAACTATTGCACAAGTCTTACGACTTACCAACGCTATAAAAGTCACGAAGTAAAAATTGGATCCATCGGAATAGGTGGAGATAATCCGATACGTTTACAATCGATGACCACAACTAATACCATGGACACTGAAGCTACTGTGGCTCAATCTATTCGTATGATAGAGGCTGGATGTGAACTGGTTCGTATTACTGCTCCAAGTAAAAGAGAAGCCGAAAACTTACAGAATATAAAAGATGAGCTGGTAAAAAGAGGCTACAACACTCCATTAGTAGCTGACATTCATTTTACACCTGCAGCAGCAGAAGTCGCTGCACGAATTGTAGAAAAAGTTCGTGTAAACCCGGGAAACTATGCAGACAAGAAAAAATTTGAAGAAATAGAATATACAGAGGATAGTTATACAGCACAACTCGAAAGAATTGCCAAACGCTTTACACCATTGGTAGAAATATGTAAGGAAGAAGGAACGGCTATGCGTATTGGAACCAATCATGGTTCTCTATCCGACAGAATATTGAGTAGATATGGCGATACCCCAATGGGGATGGTAGAATCTGCTTTAGAGTTTTTACGTATTTGCAAAGCATTAGACTACCACGATGTAATCATTTCGATGAAAGCTAGTAATACACAAGTAATGGTTCAAGCTTACCGTTTGCTTATTAATAAAATGCAAGCTGAAGGAATGACCTACCCTTTACACTTAGGAGTTACCGAAGCAGGTGAAGGAGAAGATGGTAGAATAAAATCGGCGGTTGGAATTGGCGCTTTACTAGAAGATGGTATTGGCGACACTGTACGAGTCTCACTTACTGAAGAGCCAGAGTTTGAAATTCCTGTTGCTAAAAGTTTAGTGGATCGTTATTTAGATAGACTACCGCACGAGGCGATAGAACCCATTACAGAAAATCCAATAAACCCTTTTGAATACACTAAAAGAGATTCATCAGAGGTCGTAAATATTGGAGGGAAATACGTGCCAATAGTAATGGCAGACTTCTGTTTGAAACAGAAAATTACACCTGCTAGTTTATTTGCCTTAGGATACACGTATTCTGTTCCTACTGATAAATGGACAATTGGAGATAGGGCTTGTGATTATATCTTTGCTGGAGACACTATAGTAGATTTTCCCATTCCAGGAACTTTAGGAATTATTTACAATCTCAAAACGTGGCTTAATAATAAAGGAGATCGCTGCTACCCTTTTGTAGATGCTAAAACATATTTGATAGCTGAGGATTTATCGACCAAACTAAACATCGTTTATGTGTGTTTGAGTGATTTAAACGAGGAACTTCTCAATAAATTAAAAGCTGATACTACAGCAGTATTAATGATTGACACCTACAATAAGCATGGGATGGCTGAGCAACGTAAGTTGTTTGTAGAATTAATGAATGCCAACTGTAAGAACCCTGTTATTATAGGGAGAGCTTATGGAAATCTTACTGAAGAAGAATTACAACTGCAAGCTTCTACAGATATGGGCGCATTGTTACTTGATGGTTTAGGAGATGGCGTTTTTATAGCCGCAGAAAATTGCGGCGGTGATCAGTTAATTATTCAAACTGCCTTTGGGATTTTACAAGCAACACGAACACGAATTTCAAAAACCGAATATATATCCTGTCCTAGTTGTGGACGTACCTTGTTCGATTTACAAGAAACAACTGCAAAAATACGTTCTAAAACGAGTCATTTAAAGGGCTTAAAAATAGGCATTATGGGTTGTATTGTAAATGGACCAGGAGAAATGGCCGATGCAGATTATGGTTACGTTGGTACAGGAGTTGGGAAAATTACGCTTTACAAAGAAAAAGAAGTAGTACAAAGAAATATCCCTGCCGAAGATGCGGTGAACGCATTGATTGATTTAATAAAAACGCATGGCGATTGGATTGAAGCTAAAATATAGCTTTTAAAAAACCTAAAGATTACTATTTTTAAACTATGGAAAAAATTCGCTGCGACTGGTCTACAAAAGACCCTCTAATTTATAGCCTATCACGAGACAGAATGGGGAGTACTAATACACGATGAGCAACAGCTTTTTGAGTTTCTTATTTTAGAAACTTTTCAAGATTCTAGGTACCAAACTAATCAAATAGAGGAAGGTAAAAATAAATAGTAATACTGTAATATTATATAATTTTGGTCGCTCTACGCTCTCCATCTACTAGCTACGAGATATTTTTTACTCCTCCACAACTACGTACGAGTTCATTGCAACATCACAGTCGTTTCTTCCCTCACGTTCAAACGTCTCTGCCTCAAGCAGCATTACGCTCTTCTCTCCTTCTTCTCCCTTCTTCTTTGGTGGATTTGGATCCCAGATGGGTTCACCTAACCAAACTATACTTAATAGTAAACAGTATGTACACATTTTAGATAATAAAATAATGGTTCCATCAAATAAATATAATAATGAAAGGACAACACCACCTGTTAATAAAATTTGTACTCCATACCTGTGTAGAAGAGAGAAGAGAAGAGGAGAAGAGAAGAAGAGAAGAGAAGAGGAGAAGAGGAGAAGAGGAGAAGAGGAGAAGAAGAGAGA
>CAJWJW010000136.1 GCA_913041775.1 uncultured Flavobacteriales bacterium | reverse complement strand
AATCGTTTACGGTAACTAAGTGAACACCTCTACCAGAGAGTGCATTTAGGTAAACTGGAAGTGTAGCCACTAAGGTTTTACCCTCTCCTGTTTGCATTTCCGCAGCTTTACCACTGTGGAGTACCGAACCACCAATTAACTGTACATCGTAATGCACCATATTCCATGTAAGCGGAGCAGACGAAGCCGACCAGTGATTTGACCAAACGGCTTTATCACCTTCAATACTTACAAAATCGTGTGAAGCAGCCAAATCTCTATCGGAATTAGTAGCTGTTACAGTAAGCGATTTGTTTTCTGCCAAACGACGAGAAGTCTCTTTTACAACCGCAAAAGCTTCTGGCATAATATCTAACAATACAGCTTCAGATTTCTCGTAAGCAGTTAGTTTTAGTGCATCTATTTTTTTGTAGGCTGCTTCCTTTTCGGTAATAGCAACCTCCTCACTGTCTAAAGAAGCTTGAATTGCTTTTATCTCAGCATCTTCAAGTGTAACTGCTTGTGCAATTTTCTCTTTAAACTCTAGGGTTTTTGCTCTTAAGTCGTCATCGGACAGGGCAATAATAGTAGGGCTTTTTTGGTTTACTTTATCGATTATAGGTTTTAAATCCTTTAAATCTCTAGCGGCTTTAGTACCAAAAAGTTTACCTAATATATTTTGTATAACACTCATTTTCTAAAATTTTGAAGGGATAACAAATGTAAATAAAAAGGCCAAACAGAAGGCGTTATTAAGAGGTTTTATCAAATCAAATACAAAGCCAAAACTACCGAAGTGACAAAGCATCATTAAAGCCCGATTTGTATAGAGTCATACAAGTACCAATAGGCGACATAGAAGATTGTGTTAGCCTCAAAAAAAAATCCCTCGATTTCTCGAGGGATACTTAATTAATATTCTTCTTCGTTCCAAAGAAAATCTTCTTCGGTAGGATAGTCAGGCCAAATTTCTTCGATCGATTCGTAAGTATCGCCTTCGTCTTCTATAGCTTGTAAATTTTCTACCACTTCTAGGGGTGCACCAGTACGGATTGAATAATCAATCAGTTCGTCTTTGGTCGCAGGCCAAGGAGCATCACTCAAATAAGAGGCTAATTCCAGAGTCCAATACATATTCTTTGTTATAATTTATTTTTTGCAAATATAATTTATTTCGCAAACTGAACAAGTCTTTTATTTATTTGTCTCAAATCTATTTTTTAAAAGGAGTCAGAATCAACGAGCCGTAGCGTTCACCACAAATTGCTACCCTTCAAGAAACCGTAAGGAAATATTTTGTTTATTCTTAAATCCTCAAATCACTTCTAAATTATTTCTTTTCGGGTATCCAAGGAACTTCTGTGGCATTAAGAACTTTAGTAAAGAAACGAGAGAGTACGAATAAGTAATCCGACAAACGGTTTAGATACTGAATCGTTAATTCCTCCACCTCATTTACTTCAGCCAACTCCACAGTTAATCGTTCTGCTCTACGGCAAACACATCGTGCAATATGACAGTGCGATACTGTAGGGTGACCACCAGGTAACACAAACGTTTTTATTGGTTCTAATGTAGATTCCATTTCATCGATAGCCTTTTCTAAGTAGTCTATATCTGTTAGATAAATTAGTGGAAGTCTCTTTTTAGCAGAAGCACTTTCGGTAGCTAAAATAGCCCCTAAAGTAAATAGTCTGTCTTGTATTCTTATAAGCTCTATAGCTCTAGGTTCTTCTGTGCACAAGTCACGTAATAAGCCAATATAAGAATTCAATTCATCTACAGTTCCGTATGCATGTATTCGTAGATTTCCTTTTGAAACTCGAGCTCCTCCAAATAGTGAAGTCTCTCCTTTATCTCCAGTTTTAGTATATACTTTCATTTCTTATTTCAGTTTTACTATATTTTTGTTTTTCAAATCAGTTTCTACTAAACCATCTCGTAAACGTAATATTCTATGGGCATGAGAAGCAACTTCCTCTTCGTGGGTAACCACAATAAGTGTATTTCCCATTTGATGAATCTCTTCGAAAAGTCGCATTATATCGAGTGAGGTTTTAGAGTCTAAATTTCCAGTTGGCTCATCTGCCAATATAATAGAAGGATTATTTACGAGTGCTCTTGCAACCGCCACACGCTGTCTTTGCCCTCCAGACAATTGATTTGGTTTATGATCCATACGATCACCTAAACCCACTTTCCTTAATACTTCAGCGGCTTTTATATTTCGCTCTTCGGTACTATATCCTGCATAAACTAAAGGAAGAGCTACATTTTCCAAGGCTGTTAATCGAGGTAATAAATTAAAAGTCTGAAAGATGAACCCAATTTCTTTATTTCGAATTTCGGCGAGCGAATCGTCTTTTAAAGAACTTACAGCTGTACCGTTTAGTAGATAATCTCCTGCAGTAGGAGTATCCAAGCAACCCAACAAATTCATTAAAGTCGATTTACCAGAACCCGAAGGGCCCATCATGGCAACATATTCATTCTTGTTTATGGAAACGTCTACCCCTTTCAGAGCTTTCACGAATTCTGCACCAACTCTAAACTCTCTTGTGAGTCCTTTAATTTCAATAATAGAATTTGACATTTGTTCCGTATTAAGTAAGACCTATTATTATGTTTACAACTCAAACACGATTTTGTAAACAATAAATAATTTTCAATCTTCGATTTTAAACTTTTTCAACTAAACTTGATGACAAAATGCTGTTTTGCTTGATTTTTATCGAGTAGCAATATACCAAATTGATACAAATCAATCGATATAGAAACATGCTTAGATGCACAAAGGTTATTCCACAAACGATGTTTCACTTTCGTTTGATGTGGTTTGTAAACTATTATGCATTTATAATTATGGATTTCGCATACTGAGTCTGTATCGATTTTTTCATAGAAACATAAATCTCCACTTGTGCTTTCCTGTACTAAAACACCTAAACCAGACAATATATCTAAGTCTTTTGATGTAAACCCTTTTAGAAAACCAACGCTTAGGTCTTTTGTTGTAGAAGGCATTGCTAAAGCGAGCGAAACAGGTAGATTCGCCTCTTTTAAACAAACAGAATTCGGTTTGTAAAAAGCAGCCCATCTAAATAAAAAGAGTGCATTCTCTGTAGAAATACTTTTTTTATAAAGCGTTAAAAGGGCTCTAAATCGTTTGAAAAAATAGAATTCTTTTTTTGGTGAAATCACTTCATTATAGAAATCAAACAAAAAAGGCGAATGTAAGCCATGCGCATTTACAGCACTGTATCTATAAGAGAGATAAGTGTATATTCTAAAAGCAAACTCGGTAAATACAGTCATTAATAACTACCCTACTAATTCAGCCAATTCCATCCAGCGATCAGTCTTTACTGCAATCTCATCGTCTAGCTCTTTAATGCTTTGCACAAGTTCTTTAATTTTATCCGCATCTAAACTCGCATCGTTAAACTGAGCGCCTATAGCTTCTTTTTTTTGCTCTAATTTAGAGATAACAGATTCTATATTATCGTACTCTTTCTTCTCGTTATAAGTAAGTTTTTTCTTTTCTGAACCACGGCCCTTAATTGGATCTTTAGATTTAGGCTTGTCTATTTTCAATTTACCATCTGCAGAAATATTCTCTCTGTAGTCGGTATAGTTACCAGGGAAATCTTTCACCTTTCCATCACCTTCAAAAACAAATAAGTGATCAACCAATCGATCCATAAAATAACGGT
>CAJWJW010000135.1 GCA_913041775.1 uncultured Flavobacteriales bacterium | reverse complement strand
TTTATAGACAAAATGAATCCTATTTCAATTTTTTTACGCATTTTGTACGCTCTTATAAATTCATTTCACATTGAGTTTAAGCTTTTAAATACCTGTAATTTTCCCGAATCACAAACTACATTTTTATGATCGATCAAGAATTCTTAATCAAGATTGCGGTACTAGCGCTATACGTTGGAGTCTTATTTTTAATTGGAATAATTGCCTCACGCAGAATAAAAGGCATGAGTGATTATTATGTAGGAGGTAAAAATATGGGATTCTGGGCAGTGGCATTTTCTGCTCGAGCAACCGGAGAATCTGGCTGGCTACTAATTGGGCTAACTGGAATGGGGGCTATGGCAGGTTACTCGAGCTATTGGGTTGTTATAGGAGAGCTCTTAGGCGTTTTTATTTCGTGGCAATTTATGGCCAAAAGATTCAAAAGACGATCTGATAAATACGGAGCGATTACTATACCCGACTACCTACAAAGTCATTTTAAATCAACTACAAATACGCTTAGAATTGTTTCCGCATCAATACTAGTACTCTTCATTGTAATATATGTAGCATCACAAATAGATGTTACAGGACTTGCCTTTAATTCTATGCTCGGAATTGACTATAGATTAGGTGCATTGATCGGGTTTTTTATTGTGATTTCTTACATCTTTATAGGTGGATTTGTAGCCGCGGTTTGGTCAGATTTATTTCAAGGACTACTTATGTTTTTCGGTCTAGTATTACTACCCATAGTAGTTTGGTTTTCTATGGATCATGGTGCCGGCATTACAGAAGGACTTAAAGCTATAGACCCAAGCTTAATACAAATAATGGGAAGAAGTGATGATCAATGGATGAACCTATTTACAATTTTAGGTTTCTCTATGATTGGACTGGGTTTCCTAGGATCTCCACAAGTGTATGTGCGGTTTATGTCTATAAAGAGCGAAAGAGAAATAGACAAAGGGAAATGGGTAGCTGTATTTTTTACACTTCTTACGGATGCAGCAGCAGTGACTATTGGTATTCTAGCACGTATATATTTCACAAAAAACGGAGAAGACCCTGAATTAATTCTAGGAAATAATGGCGAAAACGTGCTTAGTATGCTGACAGAGAACTTCTTACCTACACTGCTAGTTGCTTTATTTATTGCCATTGTTTTATCGGCAATCATGTCTACAATTGACTCACTATTAATACTAGCTTCTAGTGCTATTACAAGAGACTTTTATCAGAAAATATTTAGACCTCATTTGAAAGACAAAGAACTGACTAAGATTTCTAGAATTTCAACTATAATTATGGCGTTTACAGCATTACTAATTGCTATGATAATGAATTATGTATCTCCAGACAGACAAATTTTCTGGGTTATAATTTTTGGTTGGTCTGGAATTGCAGCTACTTTTTGTCCGGTAATTATTCTCACTCTTTTTTGGAAAGGTTATTCAGAAGTTGGTGCTATTGCATCAATGATTTCTGGGTTTGTATCAGTTATTCTTTTCAATTTTGTGTTTAAAGAAATCCCTACTATTGGAGACTATTTCGTTGCACTTGATGTACTAGCTCCTTCATTTGCAGTTGCAATGATTGTTGGGTTCTTAGTATCTAAGATGTACCCTCCAAGAGCAGAAGCTATAGAAATGATTATAGAAATTGATAACGAATAGTAAGAAAAATGCCTCTATTTAAAAGCTAGTCATTGACAAAACATTATTAACAGAAAACAAAATATGTCCATTAAGAAAACTATGAGTAATAAATTAACAGCAGGGATACTTCTACTGTGTTTACTGGTAGGGTTATATAATAACGTAAACGCGCAGGAATGGAATAAATCGTTTACTGCAGGTAATTATGATTCAAGCAGTACCCTTCTTGGTGGCTCTGAAGTATTGCAGTTAATTGGGCACAAAAACAGGTTGTTTGCATCTATAGGTTACTGGGAAGATGAGAATAATACTTGGTACGGAGGAAGTAACAACAATAGCGGCTGGGGGCAAATTATTAGATTGGACAACCCCAATGCTAATTGGCAAGAAGATTTATTTCTTGGAGCAAGCTACCTTAGACCTGAAGTATTAAAACAAATAATCTTCACCAAAGATGAATTTGGAAATCTTCTAACTGCACCAGATACAATATTGATTGCGGCAGGTTACTCTCCAAATTATGTTACTAGTACAGTAACTGTGAAGAGTTTTGTTAGAAATGATTTGAACGGTACCTGGGGCGAGAGTCTGATAACTCATGGAAGCTTTCCAGCAGGAGAGAATTATTCAATCCGAGATATTGAAATTTACACTGACCAACAAACTGGATTAGAATATGTTTTTGCATCTGTAGGAACACAAGGTATTTATAAAGGAAAGTATAACCCACTGAATACAGGTAAAATCACATGGATAAGTACACCGGAATATGGTCCTGTAAGCGTAAGATCTTTAGGTATTGTGGAGGCAAATAATACTTTATATTTTTCTTCAGGGAACAAACTTTACAAACGTATTGATGGTTCAACACCTACCTATAGTATAACACACGATTTTAGTGACCTGAGTACAAGTATTAATTCTGCCGTAGGAGGGGTTAGGGGCTTAACAGTTACTAATAACCCGAGTGGAAGCAATGAGGGGCTACTGCTAATGTGGTGTCCTGATGGGCAATCTAGTGGGCTAATTTACCGTCTTGAACCTGATGATTCCGGAGGCTTTAACCGCATATATGAAACTAAATTATCGGTATTAGTTGAGGATTATTTGCCAGGATCAAATGCCAACTATGTGCTTGGTGCATATAATGAGTTTTATAGCTACACTGATCCATTAACTTCTGAGACGATACAATTGATAGGGTTTGAAGTAAGTCTTTCGGGAGAAGGTTATCCAACTTGGAATGGATATTATAAAGGCGGGCTATTTGCTAAACGGAATTCAACTGGGCAATATTCTATAGAAGAAATAAATGGTGTTATTGGGACAAATGACGAAGCTTTAGTTGCTAATCGATGTTATGTAGTATCTCCATTTTTAAATGAAAACGCACTATATTTTGGTGGATTTGACCCCAATAGTAATACCTCGACAAACATGGCCTGGATATATAAAAAAGATTTTATGATGACGAGCATAGGTAAGTTCGCTGAACATGAAAACAACTACACTATTAGTCCCAACCCAACTAGCAATTATCTTATTATTGACAGCAAATTAAATGAATCCTTTAAATATGAAATAGTTTCTCTAATAGGAAAAGTACTATATTCAGATTGGTGTAGTATAGGAAATCAATTTATTGATGTTTCTATGCTACCAGCAAGTATTTACATGATTAGAATAGGTAACGAATCGTTCAAATTCATTAAACTATAATAATCTAGCGACAACAAAATAAAGAGCATAAGCCTCTAACCCTTATTAACGAGCTATTAAGACACATCTATAGATTAGAACTCTACATTTGTTTTTGTAATAGGGTTTAAGACAGGAGCCAAGTAAAAGGTAGATTCTATTTCGTTCTTTTCGTAGCATTTTTTCAATAATCCCAATATGGGATAACACCAATTGGATTTACTTTTTACTTTTCTAACCTCTTTTTACATTTTAAAAAATTAGCAAAAAAAAAGCCTTTCGAGAAATCGAAAGGCTTTGTGATATAACGTAAGTCTATTTTTCTGACTTCAAAGAAGCACCTAAGAACTCACGGTTCATTAAGGCAATATTGTCTAAAG
>CAJWJW010000134.1 GCA_913041775.1 uncultured Flavobacteriales bacterium | reverse complement strand
TTCTGTAGAAACTTCTTCAGTAGACTGTTTTCCAGTATCTAGCTCTTTGTATGGTTCAATATTTAAACCTAGTAATTTAAAAGGATGTGGATTAAACTCAACAAATCGTTCGTTATAATCGTACTCAAATCCTAAGCGTAGATAATTGATAACACGTAAACGTATGAGTTCTAAAAAACAACGTGAAGTGGCCTCCACATCAGCAGAAGCGTTATGAGCTGAAGCAAAACCTTCGTTAAATAATTTTACGTGTAGCTCAGTTAAAGTAGGCCACTTAAACTTTCCGCCTCTACCACCAGGAATAGCACAAAACTCAGTCCCTTCATTTTTGGTATCTATACTTTTCTCGTCTAATAAGCTGGTTTCAATATTAGTTCTATAGAACTCTGCGCCCATTATGTTAATGTCGAAAATGATATTGTGTCCAACAACAAAATCTGACTGTGCAACAGCATTATTAAATTCTTCGAGAACAAAAGCCAAATCTACTCCCTGATCTATAGCAAGTTTTGTAGAGATTCCATGAATTTTCTCTGCATTAAATGGAATCGTGAAACCTTCTGGGCGAACAATAAAGTTTTTCACCTCAACAAGTTCCCCCATGTCATTATGTAATTGCCATGCTACTTGCACCAATCGAGGCCAGTTTTCTGAATCGCTTACAGGAGCAGAAAAATTCTTTGGGAGTCCAGTGGTTTCTGTGTCGTAAACTAGGTACATAAAGGCAGAAGTAGGATTTAAAATGTGAAGAGTAAATTTAGTTTTTTAGAGTAAGAAATAAGAAATATCTCCAAGATTTATTTCTTATTTTTAACCTTTTATTTTTAGCTCTTAAATATTTGACAACAAACAAGAAAATATCGTCTGTAGAATAGGAGCTCATAGCTTATTGGCTAATTATTAGTTAAAAACACAACCAAATATCCAAAAATGAAGTATTTATTTCTAATTGCAGTACTATCCTCTTATTTCGCTCACGCACAGCAAAGAAGTTTAGTAATTAACGAATGTATGCCTAACAACACCAATACAGTAGCAGATCAAGATGGTGACTATAACGACTGGGTAGAATTGTATAATAACTCTTCAAATTCACTTAATTTAAACGGCTATTTTTTATCAGATAGAAAATCAGAACCTACAAAATTCGCTTTCCCTTCATTACAATTAAACTCCGAAAACTACGTAATCGTTTGGCTGGACAAAGACACGTTACAACAGGGATTGCACACAAACTTTAAATTAAGTGCAAGCAGCGAACAACTATATCTATTTGATCTGGATACACACTTGGTAGATTATGTACATTTTTACAATGTCGATCCAGATATTTCTATTGCGAGGAAGACGGATGGTAGTGGTTCTTTTAGGCAATCTGATCCTACGTTTAATCAAACAAATGGAAATATGGATAACGGAATTGTTATAAATGAATGGATGGCTAATAATACAGATGGTGAAGCAGATGAATACGGAGAGTATAACGACTGGATAGAATTATACAACAATACCAACCAAGCTATTAACCTTACGGGATATTTTCTATCTAATAAGGCCAACGAAGCAACAAAATATAAATTCCCTAACAGACTAATTGAAGCATACGATTACTTAGTTTTATGGGCAGATGAAGATACATTACAAGGTGATTTACATTTACCTTTTAAGCTTGATAGCGAAAGAGATGACATTCTATTTTCTAGACCAGATACTAGTACAATAGATTACTTTTTTCATGCTGATGTAGACTCAAACATAAGTATATGTAGGGTACCTAATGCGAATGGAGACCTTGCTTTAGGCCTATCAACTTTCGAGTCTACTAACTTACCATATCTAAATGTAGTTGAGTCACTTGAACAGAAATTACTGATCTACCCTAATCCATGTACTTCTAGTATTTACCTTGAAAATATTAACAATAAGCTCAATCACATTGAGTTGTTAGACGTAACTGGTAAAACACTAGCAAATTTTAATCTAAATTTAACAAAAATAAAGATTGACGTATCAAACTATAAAACAGGGATCTACTTTCTCAAGATGGAATCCAATAAATTTCATAAAGTAATAATTATCAATTAATGAAACAGCTTACTAAACGGGGTGCCATATTCTTTCTTATAAGCGTAAACTGCTTGGCAATTTGGGATATAATTAATAGATCCGAAGAAGCTTTGAGGCTTGAATATAGCTTAGTTTCTGTAAGCTTACTGTTGGCTTTTAGTTATACTACTCAACAGAAGGGCAAGTGAAATTCTCTTTTAAAATTTTCAATTATTTTTAATTGTACTATTGATACTTTTTGTTCATTTGTACTTAATCATTTCAGTTAACTAGGATGCTTCACTATACAAGCTACACGCTAAACGAAAATACACCATGGGTAACATTTGTTCATGGTGCAGGAGGTAGTAGTTCTATTTGGTACAAACAATTAAGGGATTTTAAAAAGGAATTTAATGTCCTATTAATTGATTTAAGAGGACATGGGAAATCGAAAAGTCCAATCTACAAGAAAATAAAATCCTATTCTTTTGACGTTATCAGTGATGACATTGTTGATGTATTAGAACATCTTAAAATTAAAAGTTCTCATTTTATTGGAATCTCTTTAGGTACTATAGTCATAAGAGAAATTGCAGAACGTTACCCAGAAAAAATTATCAGTATGATTATGGGCGGTGCTGTAATGAAACTAAATTTTAGAGGTCAGATATTAATGAAGCTAGGCGATTTATTAAAATCTGTTTTACCCTATATAGTGCTCTACAAATTTTTGGCTTTTATTATAATGCCTAAAAAAACGCACAAAGAATCTAGAAACTTATTTATTAATGAGGCTAAAAAATTATACCAAAAAGAATTTAAACGTTGGTTCACTCTTCTTGCCGAAGTAAATCCTTTATTGGCATTATTCAGAATAAAAGATACAGGAATTAAAACACTTTATATTATGGGAGAAGAAGATGATATGTTCTTACCATCCATAAAAAAATTAGTTCAAGACCACCTCTCCTCAAAATTAATAATTCTTCCAAATTGTGGACATGTAGTTAATATCGATCAGTCAATACAATTTAATCAAAAAGTGTTAAATTTCATCAAGCAATCTACTGGAACTCTAAATTAGATTATTTCTATTACCTGCGTTTCCAACCAGCCGATCATCCCATCAGAAAGTTTAATTTTTGTCCAATCATTAAACTCTTCCAAAACCAATACTTTTGTTCCTTCATGTAAAATAAACAAGTCTTCACTTTGTAATGAAGGTGCACTTTTAATATAGGCATTAGGCTGCATTAAAACGGCTCTAGTTTCCTTAGTTGTGCTACAGTAATAAGCCATCGATAAGGATTTTGCCCCAAATATAAAGCAAAGAGATAATCCTAAAAACAACCTCTTTTTAACTTTGTAATCATTGGATGTGAAAAAGAAAATCAGAAATATAGAAAATAAGAAAACAAAAAATAAACCCGTTTTAGTCCAACCATCTAAACTTAATAAATTCTTAGCTTTTACAATCCATTTAAAGTAAAATGGCTGTGGTATTTGAGCAATCTTATCAACCAACTGTAATTCTACTAATTTTAAATTGAATAATACATCCTCATCATTTGGAGCTAGTTTTAAAGCTTTTTCATAATAGAGTATCGCTTTCGATTTTTGATGTGTCTTATAATAACAATTGGCCATGTTATAATATACATCTGAAGAATATAAAGGCAATGCTTCAATCTCTTTAAAAAGTTCTAAAGAAAGAGTATACTCTTTGGCTTCGTAACTTTTTAATGCTAAATTAAAAAG
>CAJWJW010000133.1 GCA_913041775.1 uncultured Flavobacteriales bacterium | reverse complement strand
ACTTAAATAGTCTTAGATGAAATATTTATTAAGCTTACTGATTCTTTGCACTAGTTTTGCATATGCTCAAAACGGACAACTAAGTGGTAATTTCCAAAGTGATTTTCAACTATATTTAGAGGATGAAGACTTAGATTTTAATTTAGAAAACCCAAGTTCAGGCTTTCCAAGCGAGCGTTTTCTATCGAATGGCTTCGCAAATATAATGTATACTAATGCAAATTTTTCTGCTGGAATTAGATACGAAGCCTACCAAAATGCATTGCTAGGTTATCCGGCTGGTTACAAAGGAGAAGGAATTACTTATCGCTATGCTCAGTTTTCTAAAAATGGGCTCGATGTAACAGTAGGTAATTTTTACGACCAGTTTGGTAGTGGTATGATTTTGCGTGCTTACGAAGAGCGCAACCTAGGATACGACAACGCTTTTGATGGAATTCGATTAAAGTACTCTCCACTAAAAGGGCTGTATTTAAAGTCATTAGTCGGTAGACAACGATTATTTTTCGACAAGGGTGAAGGTGTTGTTAGAGGTATTGATGGAGAGATTTCTCTAAACGAAGCATTTACAGGTCTTACTAAAATTAAAACTCAAATCCTTTTAGGGGCTAGTTTCGTGAGTAAATTCCAAAAAGATTTAAATCCGGCATATAACCTACCAGAAAATGTAGGTTCGTGGGCTAGTAGAATGAGCATAAATCATGGAAGGTGGAGTTTTAATTCTGAGTATGTGCACAAACACAACGATCCATCTTTTGCAAACAACTACATCTATAAAACGGGAAATGCTCTTTTAATGAGTGGAAGTTATTCTAAAAGAGGCTTCGGATTATCTTTGGCCGCTAAGCGAATTGACAATATGGATTATCGTTCGGAAAGAGATCAGAACCTACAAAACCTTATCATAAATTATTTACCTGCATTAACCAAGCAACATGCATATACCTTGGCTACTATTTATCCATATGGCACAATTACAACTGGAGAAATGGGATTGCAAGCTGAACTGAACTACAAGGTTAAAAAAGGGACTAAACTAGGTGGTAAATATGGAATGGGTGTATTAGCAAACTTCTCTAATGTCTATGCGATAGACAAGCAACAAATCGATTCCTCTACTCCATTAAATTCTACAGGTACATTAGGGTATAAATCGGATTTCCTTAAAGTAGGAGATGAGAAATACTTTCAAGAGTTTAGTATTGAACTGACCAGAAAAGTAACCAATAAATTGAAATTTATAGGTACTTATATAAACACGGAATACAACAGCGAGGCTATTGTTGGGTATAGTTTTCACGGAATGATCTATTCGGATATTTTTGTTTTTGAAACACAATATAAAATAAAATCTAAACATTCTATCCGTACAGAAATTCAACACTTGAGCACAAAGCAACACGAAGGAAACTGGGTAATGGGCTTAGCAGAATACACTATTTCACCTCATTATTTCTTTGCTCTTCAAAACCTTTACAATTATGGAAATACCGTCAAAAAATTAAGCTACCCTACCTTATCAGCAGGGTACAATAATGGGACTTCTAGATTTGCTTTAAGTTATGGAAAACAAAGAGCAGGTATTTTCTGTGTCGGTGGTGTTTGTAGAAACGTGCCAGCATCAAATGGTCTGAGTTTAAATATAACAAGTAGTTTCTAAAGACATGAAAACATTTAAAACATATTCGTTACTTATAGCAATTCTTAGTATTTCTCTTTTTTCTTGCGATGTAATTGAAGAGCCGTTCACTGAAGAAATTATAGTTGAAGAGTGTACACAAAAATGTAGAAAAATTCTTCTCGAGGATTATACTGGTCATAAATGTGGGAATTGTCCTAGAGCAGCAGAAAAAGTTCAGGAATTACAAGAAATATTTGGAGAATACATTGTTCCTATAGCAGTACACGCTGGATGGTTCGCTATACCCTCACCATCCGGCGAAAAATATAGAACGGACTTCAGAACAGGAACAGGAGAAATATGGGATACACACTTTGGGAATAGTCTAGCTGGAAACCCAAATGGAATGATTAACAGAATAAACTATCCTGCAGTAGATCACATATACCAACACTCCGTTTGGGCACAAAAAATTCAAGAATTATTAACTACTGAACCTGATGTATATATTGAAATCACCCCAACATATACAGCTTTAGATAACAGTATTAGTGTGCTTACTGAGACTGAAATCCTTAAAGAACTCAATGCATCATTAAATATCACAGTCGTACTTACAGAAAGCCATATCCTTGACTATCAAACAGATTACAACTTAGATGAAGTTGATGTATCGAATTATGAACACAATCATGTTCTTAGAGCAAGTTTAACAGGGGCTTGGGGTCTAGACCTTGGAAAGGAAGTGTACGCTATTAACGATAAAATTAATAAATCATTAAGTATTGAGCTTGACTCTTCGTGGGTTGTAGCTAATCTATCTGTAATAGCCTTTGTATCAAACACTAATACCTTCGAAGTATTACAAGCAGAAGAAATTCATTTAACAGAATAGGATGAGGACATTATTAATTGCACTTATTTTAATTCTGTCTAACAGCATATCTGCTCAAAATTTTGATGCAGGATTTGTAGGTGGACTTACAATGAGTCAAATTTCTGGAGATGGCTTAGCTGGATTTGATAAACCAGGCATTCGTATTGGTGCATATATATCTTATCCGATCACTAGAAAAAACATGAATTTTGAAGTAGGAATGCAGTATTTGCAAAAAGGAAGTAGAGAGCCTAGCAGTAAAAGCTCGATATCTAAGTTCAGTATGGATATGCACTATTTAGAACTTCCATTTACTATTAATTACGCCTTCGATAACGGATTAATTATAGAGTCTGGATTAGGTTCAGGAATTCTAGTTTCTTATACTGAAGAAATTGAGGGACTTGAGGTTCGCGTAAATACACCAAACACCTTTGCTGTAGATTTTTTATGTGGTGTGCAATACCAGTTTTTAAATAATTTAAAAATTAATGTAAGGTATGGCAATTCTCTTATTCCTATTAGAAAAGAAGATGTAGCAAACTCTTTGGAGAACAAAGATTGGTATTCTTCCATGGTCACATTTGTATTAATGTATCAAATAAGCCGTTAATGAAACACAAAATTATAGTTGCTATTACTGGAGCAAGCGGATCTATTTACGCGAAAGTATTATTAGATAAACTTCTACTAGCCAAAGACCAAATAGATACTGTAGCAGTAGTAATGTCTACTAATGCAAAAGATGTTTGGGAATTTGAGTTGGGTTCGAAATCGTATGAGGACTATCCATTTAAAATGTATTCTAAAGACGACTTCATGGCACCATTTGCTTCGGGATCTGCTCAATTTAACACCATGATTGTAGCTCCATGTTCCATGGGTTCTTTAGCTCGTATGGCACATGGCATCTCTAATGACTTAGTAAGTAGGGCCGCAGATGTAATGCTAAAAGAAAGCAGAAAGCTGATTCTTATTACGCGAGAAACTCCTTTAAGTCTTATCCATATTAATAATATGAAGAGTATTACCCAGGCGGGTGCAATCATACTTCCAGCAACGCCATCCTTTTATAGCAGGCCAAAAACCTTCGAAGATTTAGCCGCAACCGTAATAGATAGAGCATTGGACTCCATTGGTATTCAGCAAGATACCCCTAGGTGGCAAAGTTAAGTGTTAATATCTTTTTAAGATTTAGTATTTTTTAACACAATAGTACTCAGAGCATACGTTATATTTGAGTAATTAAAATTAATCAATAGTAAATGCTAGAATTCTGTAAAAGTGTATTACAAAAAGTAAGTTTTGATCATTCATT
>CAJWJW010000132.1 GCA_913041775.1 uncultured Flavobacteriales bacterium | reverse complement strand
TAATGCATTTTCATCAGTACAAACATCAATATTACAATCAGAATTCAAAGACAAAACTACCTGTCCAAAAGATCCTGAAGAAAGTAATCCATGTGCAATTATCTCATCATTGGCATCAGACATTTCAAATGAAGCGCCTTGCCAACCATCGCCATATGAGTCGTACATATTAAAATAATAACAGTCATCTTCAATACATACTAGAAAATTAGAATCACTGTAGTCAATATAACTCGTAGCTATAGAATCGATTAAATTGCCTAAGGTATCAGTAATAGACCAGGAGATTTCTTCTGCCCATATTTCCGTTTCAATATTTATAGACAATAAATTAGAAGTACATAAACCTGCCTCGTTTATACAAAATTGTGCAGAACCAAATGACAAACCTGCGACTAAGCCTCCAGAAATAATGGTAACAGAATCTTCATATTGTAAAAGATACGAACCGCTATTCCAACCATCGCCATAAGAGTCGTATAAATTGTATTGATAACAAGTATTACTTGATAAACATAGTGAATATATATACTCTATATTATTCTGATAATTTATAGATGAGGAGTCAACTAAAGCACCATTAGAATCTCTAATTGACCAAGAAATTTCCTCTGCCCAATCACCTGAGTTAAGAATTAACTGAACAGACGTTTGGGCACATTCTTGAGCAGCGACTATTTGTACTAAAAGAAGTAAGGTGGAAGTGAAAAAACAATTAATTTTTCTCATAATTTAAACACTAAAGAATTAGGCTCTAAAGAGACATCTCTAAATTAGACAATTTACTTGTACTCGAATAGTTGAGACAGAAATAAAATAAGGCTGAGACTAGTAGGTCTACAAACTCTTTTCAAATCAATAGAAATAGACTCTTTATTGTTAGAAATGCAAACAACAGTACCTCTATAGAAATTAAGATGCACTGCTAATGAAAAGAGACCTAACCAATTATATAATATTTGAGAAATAAAGCTTGAATCTATCCCACTATAAGAGGAAACTTAGCAATTTTATTATATTTGTTGAATTCTAATTTTACGATCAAAAAAGAAACAGGATGAAAATCAAATCTACCTTAGTAGCATTCGCTAGTATCTTATTAGCACATAGTAGTATTGCACAAGAAAAAACAATTCAACTAGAAGATATTTGGGCAAGTAGAACTTTTTCTCCTGAATGGGTTTGGGGCTTAAACTCAATGAACGACGGAGTACATTACTCGTCCTTGAATTACGGAAATGGAAATGTTTATGTTACCGAATATTCGTACGAAACGGGAGATTCTGTTTCTACTATCATAGATTCTAAAAACTTTGAAGACTTAAGTTTCGACGATTATAGTTTTAGTAATAACGAGCAAAAAGTATTACTTCCTACAGCTACAGAATCAATTTACCGCCACTCTACACGATCTAAGTATTATATATACGATAGAGAAACTACAGATATACTAGAGCTATCTTCAGGAAAACAGAGGTTGGCTCAGTTTTCTCCAGACGCAACAAAAGTTGCTTTTGTGAGAGAAAACAATATTTTTATAAAAGATTTAAAATCTGATATCGAAACTCAAGTAACCACCGATGGAGAAACAAACAAGATCATTAACGGTGCTACAGACTGGGTATACGAAGAGGAATTTGCTTTCGACAATGGCTTTCAATGGAATGCGAATGGAACAAAAATAGCCTTTTACAGATTTAACGAAGAAGCAGTGCCAGAATTTAGTATGGATATGTTTTCGGCACTTTACCCGAGCCAAACCCGTTTTAAATATCCAAAAGCTGGAGAAGCGAATTCTACCGTAGAAATTTTTATTTACGATGTAGCAACAAACGAGATAGTTGAAGCTGCTATAGAAACAGAAGACGAGTTTTACATCCCACGTATAAAATGGACTAAAAATGAAAATGTTCTTTCGGTACAAAGAATGAATCGCCATCAAAACAATTTAGATTTCATTTTAGTAAATGCAAACGAAGGATCTGCTAAAACAATTTTTACAGAAACAGACAATGCTTATATTGATGTAACTGATAATTTAACCTTTTTAAACGATGGGGAACACTTTGTTTGGACGAGCGAAAAATCGGGTTTCAACCATATTTACTTATACAATTTAAAAGGAAAACAAGTACGCAAAATCACCAAAGGCGATTATGAAGTAACCGATTTCTATGGAGTAGATGAAACAAACAATACGGTTTATTTCGCATCTGCCGAACGTAGTGCGATGCACAGAGATGTGTATGCGGTTCAATTAAATGGACGAAACAAAAGAATGCTCACAAACGAAGTAGGAACGAACTCAGCTACATTTAGTTCGAGTTATAAATACTTCATAAACCAACATTCCGATGCTAATACTCCTTATAACTTTAGCCTTTTTGATGCTACAGGAACAGAAGTACGTACGCTTAAAGACAATAGTATTTTAAACGAAACGCTGGGGAACTACGCTTTGAGTACAAAAGAGTTTTTTAATTTCGAAACTACCGAAGGTGTAAACCTTAATGGGTGGATGATGAAGCCTCACGATTTTGACGAAACAAAAGAGTATCCTGTATTTATGTATTTATACGGTGGTCCTGGTTCGCAACAAGTAACCGATGCTTGGGGTGGATCTAACTTCTTATGGTTCCAAATGCTTACCCAACAAGGCTACATTGTTGCCTGTGTAGATAACCGTGGAACTGGAGCTAGAGGTGCAGAATTTAAAAAATCTACGTATCAGCAATTAGGGAAATTAGAAACACAAGATCAAATTGAAGCCAATAGACATTTAGCCAAACTACCTTATGTAGATGGTTCTAGAATTGGAATTTTTGGTTGGAGCTATGGTGCATATATGTCTTCGCTTTGTTTATTAAAAGGAGCCGATGATTTTAAAATGGCTATTGCTGTTGCCCCAGTCACTAACTGGAGATACTACGATTCTATTTATACAGAGCGCTATATGAGAACTCCTCAAGAAAATGCAGCTGGCTACGACGACAACTCGCCAATAAATCACGTAGAAAAACTAAAAGGAAAGTACTTACTAATCCATGGATCTGCAGATGACAATGTTCACTATCAGAATACAATGGAGATGACTACAGCCTTAGTAAATGCTAATAAACAATTCGATTTGTTTATTTACCCAAATAAAAATCATGGTATTTATGGTGGATATACAAGATTGCATTTATTCACCAAAATAACCAATTTCATTAAGGAGAACTTATAGTCCATATATTTTCCCTATTTTCGAAGCTTCTATTAAAAAAAGACCAGTAATGACAAAAGACAACGAATTATTCGGACACCCTAAAGGACTATTTGTATTGTTCTTCACAGAAATGTGGGAGCGTTTCTCTTACTACGGTATGAGAGCTATTTTAGTTCTTTATTTAGTAACACAAACTACTGGAGATAATCCTGGATTAGGTTGGACTACTGGAGAAGCTCTTGCTTTGTACGGATGGTACACAATGTTGGTTTATGTTGCTTCTATTCCTGGTGGATGGATAGCGGATAGATTTTTAGGTCAAAAGAAATCTGTTTTAATTGGTGGACTTACACTTTGTGTAGGACATGGTATTTTAGCAGTAGAAGAAATGTGGGCATTTTACACAGGTCTTGGTTTAATTATAGCTGGTGTTGGATTACTAAAGCCAAACATATCTACTATGGTAGGTGGATTATACGCACCAGGTGATAGCCGTAGAGATAAAGGATTTACAATTTTTTATATCGGTATTAATATCGGAGCATTTCTTTCAAGTTTACTAGTAGGTGTGGTTGGAGAACTTTACGGATGGCACTATGGTTTCGGTTTAGCCGGAATTGGAATGTTATTAGGTC
>CAJWJW010000131.1 GCA_913041775.1 uncultured Flavobacteriales bacterium | reverse complement strand
GTACAAGTATTTTCTGATGGTATAAACGACCGAGTAGTTCGTATTCCAAAATATAAAACCCTTTATGACTACAATAATCTGAAATACGAATTTCGGATATTTCCGGCAGGAAAAAAACAGTTCCTAAAGCATCGATTAATTTACTATTTGTGATGGGATGATTAGATTGAAATTTCAAAATACCCGATTTAGAAACTGGGTTTGGATAAACCAAGACCTCAGGGAATTCTTTTATCTCTAATGGATTTTGGTGTATAATTCCAATCGCATCTAAATCGAATCCACCTGTATAAAAACCTGTAGGCCAAGGATCATTTATAATTCTGTTATTAGCGTCTACAGAGGCGTATAAAGGATCTATACTCCCTACAACATCTACTATACGTATATGGCTAATGACGTTAATATTTAAGTCCGTATGAAATGCTAATTCGCTTAAATCGAAGGGGGTTCCCCATTGCCCTGGGTATTTACCCGCTAGGTTATGAATTAGCTTGGTCTCTAATAAACCAAAAGCAGCAATTTGGCTTTCTACATTTGTAAGAGACTCTGCTTCGAAACGGAAAAAATCTACACCATTAGAACTCACCTCTACAAAAGCAAGTTCTAAGAAATAATCATCGAAGGCATTTTCAAAAACTGAAAAGTCAAAACCTTCGCCATTGTAAATTGTATTTTGGAATTCAAAGCTTGCTATACCACCATCGCCCAAACTCAAAACGGCAGGATTGGGTGCTCCATAACAATCTTCAATAAATCCATAATCTACTTTACCTAAAGTAGTATCGGCACTGTTCATCCACCCTCTTTCTACAGAACCATTTTCTGCCCAAGCTACAAACAATGGAGAATCCATAGGTATAGCAATACATCCCTCTACTCCTACCATAGGGGCAAACTGAGCAAAGGCTGTAGAACTAATTAAGAAAAGTGTTATGAATAGAGTTTTCATGAATAAATACTTAGTTAAAGTTTGAACTTGAAACCATTTAAAGTTTGACTATTTTTTGAACTAAAGCACCTACTTTTACGAAGTATATACCGCTATTTAAATTGCTTACAGAAACTATATTTCCAACTTTTACAGTAGTAGCTTGTACTAATTTACCCGACAAATCGAATACACATAAATCTCCAGGAGTATTTACTGTAAATTGATTTTTCACTGGATTAGGGTAAACAGCTAAAGTATTCGAATCAAGTTCTTCAACACCAACAGTATTTACACTTAAATCGTCCATACAAAAATAAGCTGGAGTATTCATTCCCCAATCACCATTATCAGACGAAGACCAGTTAAACTGTAGAGAAGTTATGTTTCCTAAAGAAGTGAGGTCTAACCAAGTCCAATCGTTAATAATATAATCTTGGCTATTAGCACCAAAACGATAATCAGCTAAATAAAATTCAATCGTATCTGTAACTACAGTATCTACCAGACCAATAATAGAGAGCATATACCAATCTTCATCGTTTCCAGATTCACCACCAAACTGCTTTGCAAAAGCATCACCATTTAACATAGACTGTGTAGCGTAGGTAGAGTTAGTGATGTAGAAACCATTTATTGTATTAGGCTCAAAAGATACTGTAGAACCCGTAGTAGCAACCGCAAAATTATTACCACTATAGGCCATCCCAGTATTTACACCGTATTGATTATTGTATGTTCCAGTAGAATCATCTTGCACAGAAGAAACAGAAAATCCTGACCATGAAGCCCATTCACTATTATAAGAATTATAGAAACTAAATCCTTCTTCTGTATAATTCCCTGTACCATCTACACCATTCCAAAATCCGGTAGTATCTAGAGCCAACCCATCGAAAGTAGCAACTTGTGCTTGTGTTATAACTGTTAAGCTCATAAATGCAATAGCAATAAGTAGTGTTTTTTTCATAGTCTTGATTTTTGTTTTGTGTATAGTTTTTATAAATAATAGTTGAAATTCAATTTTAAAGTCCTTCCCGGCATTGGTCTACCCTGCACCAATTGATATTCTTGGCTAAATAAATTATCGATTCTAAAACCTATATCCAGCATAGTATATTTCAAATTCATCTTCTTATATATAGCTAAAGAAGCTATATTATAAGCAGCAAGTTCGCTGGAATGGTCGTCTGCAGTAAACCGTCTGCTCTCAAAATGATAATTCATACTAAATCCCCAGGAATTCCTAGTCCAACTAATAGACTCATTTAGCTGTATCAAAGGCACATAAATTAACTGTTTGCCTAATGCATCGTCTCCTCTAACACGTTCGCATAAATTGGTTGAAAACTGTAAGGAACCTAGGTTGGTGAATTTAAAAACACCTACTTTTGTAAGCAAGCTAAAATTTGTTTCCAACTCCAATCCTTTTTGTTCTACTAAAGCTAAATTTTCTGGAGTCCAGTATCCATTTTCTGGCAGCCATACGATCCAATCTGAAATTTTACCATAATAAGTAGCAAGCTTAATTTCGGTTTCTAAATTTTTGTACTTTATGGATTTTAGATAACTTACATTTAACATCAATCCATCTTCAGGTTTCAAATCAGGGTTTCCGCCTGGGTCCCAATATCGATCGTTCCAAGAAGGATTTCTATAAGACCGACTCAGAGAACATTCGAAAAGCCCAATTTTGGCTGGACTATAAGTTATACCAACAGAAGGTAAAAATGGACTAGTCTGGTTTTCTAGAAATTCTTGACGTGCAGAAAGTAAAAAGGCTAAATTATTAGAATAGGTATGGTGATAATTTGCTGCCAGCGCAATACGAGTTTCATTATTATCTCCGCCAAGAATAGATTTAGAATTTATAATTTGATGCAATGCGCGTTGTTCAATTCGGAATCGATTACGAGGATTTAGTTTGACCTCTAAAGCTTGAGTAAAGCTATATTGCTCTGTATTATGATTGGAATTAATATCTTTTAATGAATCCACATAAATAAGCCTATCTGAGCTAAATGAAGTATTACTTGTCCATTTTATAGACTCTTTTACAAATTGGGTTTTCAATAAATATCGATGTGCTTTTTCTTCTTTTTCTGCAGTAGAAAAAGCTTCATACAATGTAGGTGGAATTAAGCGATCGGCCTCTTGGTAGAAATAGATGAAATCCGTTCTAAAAGATTCACTTAGCTTTTTTGAAAAACTCACTTGTAGTGCCCTAGAAAATTGATCGGCATGACTAACTTTTATAGTCTCTTTAGTATTGTAAGGATCTGTATACCTAAAATTATTTTTTGAGCTATGCTGATGAATGGCAATTTCAAAAGCTGTTTTATTAGTACTTAAACTTGCTTTTGCACCTAAATTAAATTCGCCAAAACTACCCAACGAATTTAACAACGAATAATGCTGTGCTTGTTTAAATTCTAGAGCATTGTTAATATGTACAGAACCACCAATAGCACCATCGCCCAATAAAGAACTTAATCCACCTGATTGTACCTGCAGATTTTTTGCAAAAAACAAGGGCATTAAAGAAAGGTCGTACTGCCCAGTCATAGGACTATTAAGCGATATTCCATTCCATAACACTTGGGTGTGTGCGGCTCCTGCACCGCGGATAGAACTAGTTGCTAATGCTCCGTAAGTTCGGATACGTATATGAGAGGAAGAGGCTAATAATTGGGCTAAGTCGTAGGAATTGTATTGTAGTAAGCTACTGTCTAAAGACTGAACAGAAGCACCCATGCTCCAGTCGATTAATTTATCGTCGAAGAGGATTATTTCTTGGAGCATAGGAATAGGAGTTCTATCTAAAGAATCTATTTTTTGCGCCAAAACAGTTGTTGCCAAAAAGCAAAAACTTATGAATAGTAATTTATTCATTAGGTAGTATACACGATAAAAAGCAACGAAAAGCAAAAGCGTTTCACCCGACTTTTTCACCGAATTTGTGATATTTTTTTTGGCAGGTCTTCTGACTCACTCCTAAATGTCGGCCTTCCCGTTTCCAGTG
>CAJWJW010000130.1 GCA_913041775.1 uncultured Flavobacteriales bacterium | reverse complement strand
TATGGTACTTTTTGATGGCAAAATTGACTTTGTTTTACACTCTATAGGGATGTCTATTAATGTACGTAAAGGAAAACACTATACAGACCTTAGTCATGATTTCATGATCAAAGGAATGGATGTTTCTGCTATGTCATTTCACAGAGTTATGCAAACAGCAATGAAATTAGACGCCATGAATGAATGGGGATCTATTGTTGCTCTTTCTTATATCGCTTCGCAAAGAACATTCCCAGACTACAACGATATGGCAGATAATAAGGCTTATTTAGAGTCTATTGCTCGTAGTTTTGGTTACCACTTTGGGAAACAAAAGAAAGTTCGTGTAAATACAATTTCTCAATCTCCTACAATGACTACTGCTGGTAGTGGTGTAAAAGGATTTGATGGTTTTTACAAGTATGCTGATATGATGTCTCCATTAGGTAATGCACCTTCTGAAGATTGTGCTAACTACGTAATATCTTTATTCTCTGACTTAACTAAAATGGTTACTATGCAAAACCTTTTCCACGATGGAGGGTTCTCATATACTGGAGTTAGTCAGGAAGTAATGGACAAGTTTACAACTACAGAAGACTAATATATTATTGATTAAATAAAAAAAAGAGCCAATAGGCTCCTTTTTTTTTGTGTTAAAAAATATACTATTTAACTTTCTTATCAGCAGACTTATCAATTTTAGCTTTTTTAGCTCTAGGCTTAGTTACCTTAACTTTTATAGCTTTGTTTTTCTTATCAAAATCAATCAACACCTTATCTCCATCAGAAATGTTTTTAGCAATAATTTCTTCCGCTAAAATATCTTCTACATACTTCTGGATAGCTCGTTTTAGTGGTCTAGCACCATAAGAAGGATCAAATCCTTTCTCAGAGATAAAGTCTTTGGCTGCATCTGTAATTTTCGGAATAAAGCCAATTTCCTTAATTCTAAAGAATAATTTCTCAAGCTCAATATCAATAATTTGGTGAATATCTTCTTTACTAAGCGAATTAAATAAAACTACATCGTCAATACGATTAAGAAATTCTGGTGCAAAAGCTTTCTTTAAAGAGCCTTCAATAACACTCTTGGTATATTCATCAAAATTGCTCTTTCTAGCAGCTGTACTAAAACCTACACCAGCACCAAACTCTTTCAACTTTCGAGTTCCTATGTTAGAAGTCATAATGATGATTGTATTTTTGAAATCAATCTTTCTACCCAAACTATCGGTTAACATACCATCGTCTAAAGCCTGTAGCAATAGATTAAATACATCTGGGTGTGCTTTTTCAATTTCATCAAGTAAAACAACAGAGTAGGGCTTTCTTCTAACTTTTTCTGTAAGCTGTCCGCCTTCTTCGTAACCAACATAACCTGGAGGTGCTCCTACGAGTCTAGAAATAGAGAATTTCTCCATATACTCACTCATATCTATACGAATCATAGACGACTCGTTATCGAATAACAACTTAGACAATTCCTTCGCTAACTGAGTTTTACCGACTCCAGTAGGACCAAGGAATATAAAAGAACCAATGGGCTTGTTAGGGTCTTTTAAACCAACTCTATTTCTTTGTATAGCACGAACAATTTTAGAAACCGCCTCGTCCTGACCAACAACATTTTTCTTTAATAAATCTGCCATTGCAGCTAATTTATCATTCTCTTTCTCAGCAATTCGGTTCACAGGAATACCGGTCATCATCGCTACAACTTCGGAAACGTCTTGATCGCTTACAACTTCTCTATGCGACTTAACATGCTCCTCCCATAATATTTGAGCGTCGAGCAATTCATTTTCAGTCTTCATTTCGACATCTCTTAATTGAGCAGCCTGTTCATACCTTTGTTTCTTTACAACTTCAACTTTTTGGCTTCTTATATCAGTAAGTTTAGCTTCGAGTTTAATAATGTTTTTAGGGACCTGAATATTCGTTATATGAACTCTAGATCCAGCCTCATCTAAGGCATCAATAGCTTTATCTGGCAAATGTCTATCGCTAATGTATCTACTTGTTAATTTAACACAAGCAGCTAAAGCCTCATCAGTATAGGTTACATTATGATGTGCCTCGTAACGATCTTTTATATTTTGTAAAATTTGTAACGTTTCTTCATTTGAGGTAGGCTCAACAATAACTTTTTGAAATCTACGCTCTAAGGCACCATCTTTTTCAATATGCTGCCTATACTCATCAAGAGTAGTAGCACCAATACATTGAAGTTCTCCTCTAGCTAAAGCAGGTTTAAACATATTAGAAGCATCTAAACTTCCTGCAGCTCCACCAGCACCAACAATAGTATGAATTTCATCGATAAATAAAATGATATCTGGATTTTTCTCCAACTCATTTAATACCGCTTTCATACGCTCCTCAAATTGGCCACGGTATTTTGTACCCGCAACTAAAGAGGCAAGGTCTAGCGTTACAATACGCTTATCGAATAATATACGTGAGACCTTTTTCTGAACTATACGAAGAGCTAAACCTTCTGCAATTGCAGATTTACCTACACCAGGCTCTCCAATAAGCATTGGATTGTTTTTTTTACGACGAGATAATATTTGAGAAACTCTTTCAATTTCTTTCTCTCTACCCACAACTGGGTCTAACTTATCATCTTCTGCAAATTTTGTTAAATCTCTACCGAAATTATCTAATACCGGAGTTTTAGATTTTTTAGTAGGTTTAAACTTTTTCTCTGCTCTATAATCTCCAGAACCAGGACTTTCAAATTCGCCATCATCTGTCTCATCATCTGAGAAGTCAGCACTAAATAGCTCATCAACTTCTTCATCTCCAGTAATGTCCTCAAATTGAGTTTTGACCATTTCATAGGTTACATTAAGCTGCTCAAAAAGATGAGACATCGGATCGTTATCATTTCTTAATATGCATAATAATAGGTGAGGGGTACCTATTAATTGGCTATTGTAAAGTTTGGCTTCTAAAAATGTAGTTTTTAAAGCCTTTTCTGCTTGTTTAGTTAAGGGTATATTAGTAGCTGTAGTTTGATCTGTAACAGTTCCATTAGTGCATAAGTCTTCAATTTTACTTCTAAGTGAACGCAGATCAACTCCTAGGGTACTCATTATATCTATAGCTATACCTTCGCCTTCACGAATAATACCTAATAATAAATGCTCAGTACCTATATAATTATGGCCTAGCCTAATAGCCTCTTCCTTACTAAACTGAATTACATCTTTTACTCTTGGCGAGAAATTATCATCCATAATCTATCTGTTTTAGTCCATAATTCATCTAATTCCAAAGATAAATACCTTTTATCAATAAAGTAAATATAGCGCTTACTTTTTTTAACATTTTTAATAAATAAATTGTTAATTATTTACCTTATGATCTGCTATTATTAAAAGCAATTTACGCTATATTCGTGTGTCTCAAAAGACAGGAAAGAATACAAATCTTAATTGCTAAGTAAATGGCTGAAGGAGAAAAGATTATCCCTATAAATATTGAAGATGAAATGAAGTCTGCATATATCGATTATTCGATGTCTGTTATTGTTTCTCGTGCTTTACCCGATGTTAGAGATGGATTTAAACCCGTTCACCGAAGAGTACTTTTCGGAATGCATGAATTGGGAATTCGTGCAACAGGAGCGCATAAAAAATCTGCAAGAATTGTAGGGGAAGTTTTAGGTAAGTATCACCCACATGGTGACTCCTCTGTTTACGACTCTATGGTACGTATGGCTCAAGATTGGTCATTGCGATATATGTTAGTAGATGGACAGGGTAACTTTGGCTCAATGGACGGCGATAAAGCAGCGGCTATGCGCTACACAGAAGCTCGTTTAGCCCGATCCGCACACGAATTGCTTGAAGATATTGATCGCGATACCGTTGATTTCCAGGCCAACTACGACGAAACAATGCAGGAACCTAAAGTACTGCCGGCTGGATATCCAAATTTATTGGTCAATGGTGCAGGTGGGATTGCTGTCGGTATGGCAACAAATATTCCACCTCACAACTTAGGA
>CAJWJW010000129.1 GCA_913041775.1 uncultured Flavobacteriales bacterium | reverse complement strand
TGCTTGCCGGAGGAATGGAAAACATGACCCGTGGACCTTGGGTAACTTCTAAAGCTTCGAAACCTTTTGGTAGAGATGTAGAAATGCACGATTCTAGTTTTGGCTGGCGTTTTGTAAATAAGAAGTTAGATGGGATGTACGGTACAGAAGGAATGGGTTCTACAGCAGAAAACTTAGCTGAACTTTATAATATATCTAGAGAAGATCAAGATATGTTTGCATTAAACTCTCAGCAAAAAGCTGCCAAATCGCAGGCAGCAGGTCGCTTTGATGAAGAGATTGTAGCTGTTGAGATTCCTCAAAGGAAAAAAGATCCTATTATCTTTTCGAAAGATGAATTTATAAAAGCCAATAGTTCTCTAGAGATTTTAGCTAAACTAAGAACAGCCTTCAAAAAAGATGGAACCGTAACTGCCGGAAATGCTTCTGGTTTGAATGACGGTGCAGCAGCAATGCTTTTAGCATCGGAAGAGGCTGTAACTAAATATGATTTAAAGCCAATTGCTAAAATTGTAAGCTCTGCAGTAGCTGGTGTTGAACCACGCATAATGGGAATCGGGCCTGTTAAGGCTTCAGAAAAAGCTTTAAAAAAGGCAGGATTGACTTTAGCCGACATGGATATTATAGAATTAAACGAAGCTTTCTCTGCTCAGGCTTTAGCGTGTATTAGAGAAATGGGCTTAAAAGACGACGATGAACGTATCAATCCAAATGGAGGTGCTATTGCATTAGGGCATCCTTTGGGAGTTTCGGGAACACGTATTATTCAAACTGCTGCTCTAGAATTGAAAAAGCAAAACAAACGCTACGCACTTTGTAGTATGTGTATTGGTGTTGGTCAAGGTTACGCTACAATTATTGAGAGAGTGTAATTTGAAATTATTTCAGTAAAACATTTAAAAGCTCTTTCTGTTTTGGAAGGAGCTTTTATTTACTCAATTTTGTAATTTGCATGAAAAACACTTACTATTGTGGGAAGTTAACAATAGTTGGACTAGCGTTAACATACATCATATAAGCTTCACCTGGCACAAAATTTATCAGCGAAGAAATGTGTTCTGTCCAAAACTGACCAGCTACATTCTTAATTATTGAGAATGTATTTACTGTACCAGCAGCATTTGTTAATGCAAAGTCCATAGCAGAAACTATTTCAGTATCAGCATTAATATCTCCGGTAAAACCTACCATATTCCAACCACTACTCAACTGGAAAGTTATTGGTACAAAGTACTCACAAGAACCGTGATCTTGAGTAGCCCAGTATTCGTAATTGTCAGCTTCTGAATCAGTACAGCCAAAAACTTTTATTGTTGAAGAGTACTATCATCAATATTGGCAGCTGCATTATATTCCATATAGGCTGAATCTATACAACCAAATACTACCTCTTCATTACCTAACCAAAAAGAAATGAATGCAAAGTCCATAAACACTCCATCGTGTTCATATATAAGCTCAGGGTATGACTCAATAGTAACATAACCTGAAGGTGATGCAATAAAAAATCTAATTAAATCACTAGTTACTGCTTGATTACAATCACAATAATTATCTGTTCCCATGATAGCTATACCAGTGGCACCTATAACAGGTATAGTTTGAGTGCGAGATGTTGGAACTATTACACTATCAATAGGTGGTATACCTAAAATGGCATCTGCAGGACCAGCATATATATATATATATATATATATACTTTACTGCACAAGCTTTAATTTCTTTACCCGCAAAATCAGAAAGAGTTCGTTCTGGAAATAAAACAGTCATATTATTGTCTGCAGTAACTGGGACATATGACCAATCGTTAGATGATTGTGCAAGTGTAATACCTAGAGCAAAAATTGACATAATAAATAGATAGATCTTCTTCATAACGGGGGGTATTATTTATATATGTAATCTACAAAATATAACTCTAAACAAGAACTAGGTATCAGTCATTTATACACTAAAAAACTTAATAGAGAATGGAATCTAATAGTGCCTTATAAAAATGAGTAGATTTGAACATTAATGAATTAGGAGATAATATGAAAAACCTATTGAAAATCACTTCTCTTTTAACTTTACTATTGATCGTTTGTTGCGATCAAAAAAAATATTCAATAGAACACATTGTTTGTTCTAATGATAGTGTTTGGTGCCTAAAATATGATTCCACTCTTGTAAATGGGATCGTTTGTAAAAATGAAGAAAAAGTCGGATTAATAATTAATGGTAAGATAAAGGAAAATTGGAATGATGACAAAGAAGAAGGGCGATTTGAAAACTATATAGCTCTTAAAGGAAAAAGATTCCACCAAGGTGATTCTACTTTCTACCCAATGGTAATGAATTACTCCGTAGATATCTTTAGCTCAAACAAAGACAGCTCAAATAATTTTTACGCGACTCCACGAAAAGGATACCATCCCAGTTATGGGAATAAAACCGGAGAGAGCACAACACCTTGGGGAAGTGACTCAACAAAAACTCATGCGATTATAAAAAGTCATTTCACATCCATTAAAGACATGGGCTTTAACGCTATTCGGCTAACGGGTTTTACGGCTACTGATGCAATTGATAAAGGATTTGATACTTGGACACAGATTGATGTTTCAAACACTAAAGTAGGTAATGCTAATATCAAAAATGGATTAATTCCTCTTCTAAAAACCATACTTGGTTATGCAGAAGAAAATCAACTTCGCGTTATTTTACTATTAAGCGCTGTGGAAACACAAGAAGAGAATCAACTTAATTTTCTAAGTACCATTGCTAAAGGACTTTCTAAAAATAAAACCATAATGGCGTATGACCTCTATAATGAACCGATTTATTTTGATAGAGGAGAATACAGTAAAAAAGAAACAACCACATTTGTAGAACATTATAACAAAGCGATTAAAGACTCAAGCCCAAACCATTTAACAACAATAGGTTTAACGCATTATAAAATTGTAAGTGAGTGGGATCCAGAATTAATGGATGTTGATTTTTTATCCTTTCACGCCTATCCATATTGGTCTAAAAATTTAAGCTTATTAGAGCGTTTTGAATCTAAGCTATACTGGATTTCAATGAATATTACAAAACCCTGGATTGTTGGCGAAACAGGGCTCAATACTCTTGAGGAATGTGACCCACTAAACCTAGCGTCTGGAACTGTGGAAGATCAATTAACATTTATAAACTATTCCTTAAATAAATTTAGAGCAGCAGGAGCTAGTGGTTATTCTTGGTGGAGTTTTCAAGATACTCGAGAGCAATTAGAAGGCGAATGTCCACAAGAAAGTTGTTATGGTTTGGTCAATAGAACAAAGGATACTTACTACCTAAACTCAAATAAGGACGAAGTTTTAGGAACGTTAAAACATAAGATAGACTCTTTACCGTTCAAAGAATTTAGTACTACATTACCTTATAAGACCTCATTTTTGGAGGGAATAATAAAGCCCAAGGATGAACATTATTACAATATTGACTACCTCCCAAATCATAAAAAAGCTTTTGGAAAGGTTTTAGGGCAAGATGGCTCACCTATTGAAGACGCTATCATTACTTTAGTAAACACACAATCTAAAAGTCAGTATAGTACCTTCTCAAAACCAGATGGTACATTTTGCTTGAATACTGGATGGACGAATATTTTCTCGCATCCAGATTTTGTATTAAAGGTTACTGCTGTTACTATGGAGACGATTGAAACACCAATAGGTAAATTAAAAACAGATAAAAAAGGAACACTGAAAGAGATCACACTCAGTATATTTTAAGAATTGGAATTTATTCAATTATATATATAGTCAGCAGGAGTAGGACTCTAAATACTGAATTTATGTTGTTCTTTTTCAATAGCTAAAGAAGGTTTAGAAAAAAAGAAACCCCAGTTATAAAACTGGGGTTTAACTACAAGCAAGAGGTGGAAGCCTTCTTACTTGTAGTATTCAAAAAAACCTTCTCATTTCTGAGAAGGTTTTGTACTCGAGGCGGGACTTGAACCCGCACGAACTAATGTTCATCAGATTTTAAGTC
>CAJWJW010000128.1 GCA_913041775.1 uncultured Flavobacteriales bacterium | reverse complement strand
ACGCTTGTTTAGCAAACAAGTCCTTTCGGCCACTCAGGCACCTCTCCTATTCAATTAACTCCCTCAGTTGAGGAGTGCAAATATACTTTGCTATTTCTTAGTATACAAGGCTTTTTTAAGAGTTTTTTTTAGAATTTAATAAAGCACTTACATACAAGTAAATAAGGTCCTAAATTGTAGGGTATTCAATACGTAAGTGATGCATGCTTATAAGTTTTTTGATGAATGATTTCTTTATTCTATTTATGTCTTTTATCGTAATATCAGCTTCATCAAACTGTCCATTCGTCATTTGATCCTGTATAATTTTGTTGACTAATACAGATATGTTTTCTGCATTCTTTTCTGGTAAGCTTCTAGTTGCAGCTTCTACAGAATCTGCCATCATTAAGATTGCTGTTTCTTTAGAAAATGGTTTAGGTCCAGGGTATCTGAATTTATCTGTGTCATTCATCAATTCCGGAAATTTCTTTACGTACTGACGATGAAAATAGTGAACGATACTTTCACCATGATGCGTTCTAATAAAGTCTATTACTTGCTCAGGTAAATTGTGTTTTTTTGCTTTTTCAATACCTCTAATAACATGTGAGATAATCATCTTCGCACTTTCATCAGACGATAATTCGTCATGAGGGTTTACTCCTGCTAATTGATTTTCAATAAAAAATAAAGGATTTTCCATTTTACCAATATCATGGTAAAGAGCACCTACTCTAATTAGCAATACATTTCCATCTATTTCCATGGCTGCATGTTCCGCTAAATTACATACTTGTAAAGAGTGATGAAAAGTCCCTGGAGCTTTCTCAGACATCTCTTTTAGTAATGAGTGATTCGTGTCTGATAACTCAAGTAATGAGATGTCTGATACAAGAGAGAATAATTTTTCGTACACATAAACCAGTGGGTAAGTAAACAAGGTTAGTAATGCACTAATCATTAAGAAAAAATAGACACTGTAGTCTTGGCCAAAAATATCACCCTTAGTAATTAACGATATACCTAAGTAACTTAAGAAATACACCAGAGATATCTTCCCAACAGAGATAAAAAGATCCGATCGTTTATAAAGATTGTCAATGGTTAATATTGATAAAATACCAGCCATTAATTGTACAAATACAAAGTGGAATGGATTAGGTGCGAGCCATCCAATTAATACGATTGCTATAGTGTAAATAAACAAAGCTAATCGCAAATCGTAAAATGAACGAATTACTAATGGTAGTGTACAAAAAGGGACTGTGTATATTAAATTATTATTCGAGAATACTAAAGAAAATCTAGCTAAAGCAATGAATAATAATAAATTTATAAGAATGAATTTTATAGCACTAGCGTCGTTAAATAGCTGCTTTCTTTTTGCTCTAATAAATAAGAAAATAATTAAAAAACACAGGCTCACTAAAATTATTTGTCCAAATAAAATAAACCAATTTGCTCTTGAACTTATTTGATCTCCTTCAAACTCTTTTTTGTAAGAGAGTAGTTTTAAATAAATCCTTGACGTAACAAGCTCTCCCTTAGAGATAATCAATTCTCCAATACTAACTTTCCCGTTTACCTTTGAGATTTTCTGTTGCTCAAACAATAAACGCTTTTTTGTCTCAATAGGATTAAATATATAATTCTGTACAAGCCTTTCAACTAGGATGTCAACTAATTCCTTAGAATCATCTTCATCATCGATGTCAATATTTTTAATTATTTCAGTAGCACTATTAAGAGTATTAAAATCACTTAAATAGGCAGACTCCTTACCGTCTCCTTTGTCAATTAAAATTAAATAATTTGAATCTCTCCCGTTTATATTGCCATTATTTTGAATTACCCCTTTTTTATAGATAGTAGTCCAAGTTGTATTAACTTTTTTCACAAGCTTAGCAACATACTGATCGTGTTCTTTTTGAGATCTAAGGGTCGGTTTATTTTCTTTTCTGGTTTTAGAAAAGAGTTCCATTTCCGTTAAAAGTAATTTTTCAGCATCTAAAAGCTTACTATCTTCAAGTTTGAAAATATACTTTTGGTTGTCTATTACTTGTTGTTTTTCGTTTGAAATTTTCTCTACAGATTTGAGTACTGAAAATTCCATGTCTGAAATTAAACTTTCATGAGGCCAAGGTTTTCCTTCTATAGGCTCATATTTAAAGCTTCTTTTTCGAGGCATTATATATACACAAATAGCAATCGATACAATAAATAAGCCTATTCGGTAAATTAGATTATGGTGATCTCTGATCAGATCTACTACTTTTTTCATCTATAAATCATTTTTACGAACTTAAACAAAATTGTAATCTATACAAAGAGAAAATCAATACAAATTGACCCTACATTTTTTGTAACTTGCGGTGCTTAAAAAATGTCAATTATGAAAGAAGTTGTTATAGTATCAGCGGTAAGAACTCCGATGGGAAGTTTTGGTGGAGTATTGTCATCTGTAGTCGCACCACAGTTAGGTGCAGCTGCTATTAAAGGTGCTTTAAATAAAATTAACTTAAACCCAGCTCTTGTACAAGAGGTTATTATGGGTAATGTATTACAAGCAAATAATGGTCAAGCTCCTGCTCGTCAGGCTGCTTTAGCTGCTAGACTTACACAGGATGTGCCTTGTACAACTGTAAATAAAGTTTGTGCTTCTGGAATGAAAGCTGTTATGATGGCTGCTCAAAGTATAAAAGCTGGCGACAACGACATCGTTATTGCTGGTGGTATGGAAAACATGTCTGCTGTTCCTTATTATTTGGATAAAGCACGTAATGGTTTCCGTTTAGGAGATGGTACTATTATAGATGGTCTTGTAAAAGACGGTCTTACAGATGTATATAATAAAGTACATATGGGTGTTTGTGCAGAAAAATGTGCAGACGAAATGAACTTTACTAGAGATGAGCAAGATAATTTTGCTTTAACTTCTTACGAACGTTCTGCTTCTGCTTGGTCTACTGGTAAATTCTCTGAGGAAATTGTTCCTGTAGAAGTTCCTCAAAGACGTAAAGATCCAATTGTTATATCTGAGGATGAAGAGTATAAAAAAATAAATAAAGAGAAATTTTTAAAGCTTCGTACTGTATTTAAAAAAGACGGTACTGTTACAGCTGGTAATGCTTCTACTTTAAACGATGGTGCTTCTGCAATAATATTAATGTCTGCAGAAAAAGCAGCTGAGTTAAATTTATCTCCTTTAGCTAAGATAACTTCATATGCAGATGCTGCTCATGAGCCAGAATGGTTTACCACTGCTCCTGCTAAGGCGGTGCCTTTAGCAATAGCAAAAGCTGGAATTGATATTAAGGATATTGATTACTGGGAACTAAATGAAGCTTTTTCTGTTGTCGGGTTAGCAAACATGAAAATACTAGGTTTAGATGCTGCTAAAGTAAATGTTAATGGTGGTGCTATTTCTTTAGGTCATCCATTAGGAAATTCTGGATCTCGTATAATTGTAACCTTACTAAATGTTCTTAAACAAAACGGTGGTAAATATGGTGCTGCTGCTATCTGTAACGGTGGTGGTGGTGCATCAGCAATAGTTATAGAAAACATTTATTAGCTTACTATAAATATACCTTTATATACTTTACTAATGAAAAAGCGAATCTCTAGAGATTCGCTTTTTTCATTTTAAGGATATCTAAGTAACAAAATCATCTACTTATTAATCACTGATTTAATAAATTGAAATCATACCAAATGAGGCTAATGTAATACCAGTATAAGAAAGGTTAGAAATATTGAATGTCTTACTTAATTTGTTTTGAATTTAGGCCGTTTTTTATTTAGTGACTAATACATAAATCAATCTTTTAATCATTAATAAGTGCTGTCAATTAAGTTTATAAACATTGAGATTTCTCCAATTAAATGTTCAAAAAATTCAATAAAAATATTAACGATTATTGTTAGCCATAAATTCTTATATTTGCTAATCGAAAAAAAATATCACATTATAATGATGGAAGAAACAAACATAACGAATCAAGTTGACGATAAAGAAATTATCGAAAAAAGCACGCCAGAACAAACAACACAAACTATTGTACATGTTGAGATGGTAAGCTATATAGACCTTGATACG
>CAJWJW010000127.1 GCA_913041775.1 uncultured Flavobacteriales bacterium | reverse complement strand
GCTAAGACTAAAATTCTCTTAAACATCTGATTGTTTTTTTCTGTTAGTAATAATGCAAGCAAAGAAAAGAAATATTCGCGTTTTTAGGGTATGTAGTGACTAGTATCTAGTAAATGGCTCTGTTAAAAAATGATAAAACTAAGAAAGCATATCACGTAAGTAGTAAATAGAAATTATTCAAAAGCAAGCAAATAGGATATATTACCTGGCGTTATCCATTTTGATGAATGGAGAATTAGTGCCTTTCATCTGCTTTAAATGCACCGCGCATATGTAATATCCATTGAGATTCATTTAGAGGGGAAACACCTTTATAAGTCCTGACTTTATCTTCTGTAGTATTGGTTTTTTCATAACCATCTAAGCTTAGCTTAAGGCGTCTTTTCCCAGAAGTAGTAGCATTAAATTTTATAGAATAATTCATGGCAGCAGCTACAGAGACTCTTCCAGAAATGATGAAAGAATCTTTATCGAAAACAGGAGCATCTATCTGAGCATTCATTTGATTTAAATCACTAGAAATCGTTCCTAATAAATCCTGATTAGCTTTAATTTCGAAAGCATACATAGGTTCTAAAAGATCTGTTCCAGCATTTTCTAAGCCTCTTAAAACGCCCATTGGAGTGGCCAATAAAAAATCTCCAGGATTGGAATGAACCATATGTTCTGTACCGGATAGAAGCGTGATTGATAAATCGGTTACTTCATAACCATGAATTCCTTGTTTAAGAGACCAAGGGATAGCTCTTTTAACTTCATTAATATACTTAGTACTAATGTCATTTGTTCTTACCGTCGAAGTAAATGAAACTCCACTACCTAAGGCCGCGGGTTCTATCAAGAGTGTAATAATAGCCCAACATGGTTTAGGCATCCAATAACGAACATAACCTTCAGCAGACTTAGAAGGTGTTTCCTTATAAATTATTTTGGGTTTGAGAAACTCTGCTTCAGTTCCCCATCTTTGGACTAAACTCTCTTGCAACACCTCGGTTTGAATAGGACCCAAGATTTTTAGGTGGAATTCCTTTTCGTCCTTAAACCATTTAAAATCTAATTTTGGATCTTCAATATTGAGGATTTCTAAAGCATCTCCTAATTTTTGATATTCTTTTTCGTCCTTTGCAATTACTTGAACACCAAGTACAGCATTACTAATTTTCGAATATTTATCGGTAAGGTTTTCTGTACCTAAAATATCGCCTGAAAGTATAAGTTCAGAAGTAGTAATAATGCCAATTTCTCCAGTAAGCAGTTCAGAGCATTGTGATAAATCACCCAGCTTTGTATTAAGTATCTGATTAATTTTAATGTCCTTATCTAAGTACTGAGAGCGAATGAGGTCTTTGCCTTTTAGTATACCTCCATAGGATTTGATGTAAGCTAAGCGACCTTTTTTTTCATGGAAGCTTACTTTAAAAACTTTTGCCGCTGCAGAAGAGAAGTAGTGTTTTGGAGGAGGTATTAAGCTTGAAATACAATTTAACAAGTCTGTAATACCCAGACCTAATTTAGCACTCCCAAAGAGCGCTGCATTAAGTGAGCCTGATATTATCTGTTGCTTTCCTTTTTCTAAAACCTTCGCTAAATCAAGAGTCTCGGCTTCGAGGTATTGAGCGAGGAACAATTCATCACATTCAGCTAAATTCTCTATTGACGTATCAAGTATAGTAGAGTCAATATAATTTTCGCAATTGGTAAATGACACTAATTTGGGATTGTCTGGATTAGACAAATCCGGGTAATTTAAAGCGAAAAGTTTAGTGCTTAATTCCTTCTGAAAATCTAAAAAAACTTGTTCTATATCAACACCATCTCTATCAATTTTATTAAAAAAATGATCACTGGAAGTTTTCGATCCACCAAGATTTCCCATAGATTAATGGTGTGTGCTTGAACACCTTCTTTTGCAGAAACGACTAATATTACAGCATCTAATATCGAAAGGGAACGATCAACTTCAGCAGAAAAATCAATGTGACCTGGGGTATCAACCAACTGGAATAAACAATTTTCCCAAGAGAAATTCACGAAGGAGGCTTTAATAGAAATACCCCTTCTTTTTTCCATTGCTAAATCATCTGTAATCGCGGAGCCTTTATCTACACTACCCAACGAGGTAGTTGCACCAGAATAATGAAGTAGAGACTCGGTAATTGAGGTTTTACCTGCATCTACATGGGCTATAATTCCAATTGTTAAAACTGTTTTATCTGACATATTTTGGATGTAAAGACCAAGTATTTCTCCTATATAACTCGTCTTCAGATGAGGTATATTTATAACTAATACTTGTCTATATTTTCGCGTATAATTCTGCTATTTAAATAATTGTAGGTAAGGTCTCCAAAGAAAAGGGATTGTGGCTAGCGGCGTTGGTTTTAGCTGCGATATAAGGCTAGTCATATCTTAGTAGATTAACTAAATGTTTTACTTTGTCTGTTTGAATAAAGTCTGGCCCCTTATTAACACCTTCAATGTTTTTATTTTCAGAATGCGTATTCCAAATTGCTACTTTTAAATTATTACTATGTGCAATCTCTATTTGTTCCGGAGAAACATCACTTGTCGAAATAGTTATTCCATATAAACCTAAGTCTAAAGCGATATTAAACCCCTCATCGAATGAAGGAGGATAAATAAATAATTTATAATATGGTTCCCTTTCTTTTAATTTAATTAAAAAAATAGTGTCCTGTGATTCAATATAAACATTGCTTTTTAAGTCATATTTATCAATAATTTTAGATAATGAATTAATGTATGCTTCTTTAAAATTAAGCGCGTTACTATTTGTGTATAATTTACAATCAAAAGTAAATAGATGCTCATTAAGATTCGGAATATTAGAAAATAAGTGATCTAATGATAGTAACGGATAATTAAGATAAGGGGTGCTAACGTAAAAAGCATTTTCTATTTCACTCCAATTAAAATCATTAATTGTACCGAAGAGATTTGTATGATCAGATAGGTTTTTGCTGTGATATGCAACCAAGACACTGTCTTTAGTCAATTGTACATCTATCTCAGAGCCACTAGTTCCAATATTTAAACATTTTATAATAGACTCAAAAGTATTCATCGGGTAGGTTTGATTTATACCCATCCCTCCGTGACCAAGAACAATAATGTTATTATTTATACGCAAATCGTCTTTAGTACAAGAAATAAAAAGAAGCGCCAATAATACTGTAGTTGTAAAATGCTTTTTCATAACTATTTTCAGAAAGTATAACCAAAAGCTACTAAAGACCAATGACGAAACATTTTTGGGTTTTCAATTATTGGAGCATATCCAATTTTAAATAAAAAACCTCTTTCGCCTACATATCTATAGCCGATGGATAGATTGGTGTTTAGACGCTGTTCTCTTTTGGGTTGATAATCTTGATTATCAACATAAATAACACTTGTAATTGTTTGCCCCAATCCAATATCAATGTTGTGCTTTAATCCATAATAAGCATTTATACCTATTGGGATTATTACATCAGGGTTAAACTTATTGGTGTAATCATTTAAATTATAGGTACTTAAGCCTATTCTGGCCGATAATTTTAATTTGTTAATTTTCTTTACTAAATATTCATAATTTATAGAGCCGTAACCACCATATCCACCAAGCTCTATAAATAGTGCGTTTTTTGTTCTATTATTTTCAAAATTTTGAGCAATAGTAACATTGCTAAAAGATAAAAGAATAAAAATAATTAATAGGGTTTCTCGTTTCATATTTCAATAGCCTATAACAACTAGACAAGCAACGCTTGGGGTTTATTTGAGCCTTGTTTAATCCAAACTTAGTGAATCTATATCAATGATCATCCACCATGTCATACGACCAATCTTGGTCTTCCCAGTCATCGTTTTTGAAATCCTCCAGTTCTCTACGATCTCTTTTGGTTGGTCTTCCCAATCCAATTTCTCTATCCTCACCAGACAACCTACGGCCATGAAAAGCTTTAAACTTTTCTCTTTCCTCTAGAGAGGTGAGGTCTTCGTAGCAATCCTTAGCAATAGAAAACCCCACTCTAGATTTTAAAATTTCTAGAATTTTGAACTCTAATTTGAGTCCTTTTTTATCTACCGAAATCAAAT
>CAJWJW010000126.1 GCA_913041775.1 uncultured Flavobacteriales bacterium | reverse complement strand
AATTTGACTCAGAAGGAAATTTATGGTGCACAAATGCGCAAACTCTAGAACCCCTTTCTGTACAATATACAAACGGTGAATGGGCCTCTTTTTCGTTGGGTAATACAGTAACAGAAGGTCAGAATTTGGCTAAATTATTAGTGGATGAAAACGATCAGAAATGGGTGCAATTAAAAAATAATGGGCTTATTGTATTTGACGAGAATCGTTCAGGAACAAAGGCAAAAAAGATTAGTAATGGAGAAAATAACGGAAATTTAAGCTCCGACAGAGTTTTTGCAATGGCCGAAGATTTAGATGGTGAAATTTGGATAGGTACAGACAATGGCGTCTCTGTGTTTTATGATCCATCGCAAATATTTGAAGACGAAAAAGCTTCTACAATAATAGTAACACAAGATGGCCACAACACACATTTACTGAATGGCTTATTAATAAATGATATAGAAATAGATGGAGCCAACAGGAAATGGTTTGCTACAAATAACTCAGGAGTAGTATTAACCTCAGAAAATGGAACGGAAGAAATCTATCATTTTACAGCAGAAAATAGTCCGCTATTTTCTAATAAGGTAATAGATATAGAAATTAACCAAGAAAGTGGTGAAGTATTTTTTGCTACAGATAAAGGATTAATATCTTATAGAACTGGCGCCACTGAAGGAAGCAATGATTTCTCGGAAGTAATTGTATTTCCAAATCCGGTAAAACCAGATTATAATGGAATAATTAGCATAAAAGGATTACTAACAGATGCAGTTGTAAAGATAACAGACATAAGTGGAAACCTAGTATACAAAACCAAAGCGCTGGGTGGTCAAGCCAACTGGGATGGGGCTAGAAGCAATGGTGAGCAAGTGAATTCTGGCGTATATTTAATTTTTTGTTCAGACGAAGATGGAATAGAAAATCACGTTAGTAAACTACTCATCGTAAGAGACTAATGGAGCAATCTAGAGCCATTGTATTAAATAAGATTAATTACTCAGAAACGAGTTTGATCATAAAAATGTATACCGAACATCAAGGTTTGCTATCGTTTATAGTAAAAGGTGTTAGGGGGAAAAAAGGAAAACTGAGACTGGCACAGTTTCAATCCCTTAACCTGTTAGAAATTGACTATAAACAATCGGGTAAATCTGAACTCAGATATCTTATAGATTTAAAAATTTCAGAACCATTTAGCGATCTTTTATTTGATCCAATAAAAAGGGCTATAGCATTATTTATTGCAGAGTTAATACAAAACTGCATTTATGAGGAAGAACAAAACACAGAACTGTTTCTTTTCCTTCACCATTCAATTCTCTGGCTAGATCTTAGTAAGGATTCTTGTACTCATTTTCATCTAACTTTTATGATGAAATTAACCAAGTATTTAGGTTTTACGCCTATGGATAACAGCGAAAATCCACTGTGTTTTGACTTGCAAACTGGCACGTTTTTAAAACACAAACCAGTACATAATTACTTCATAGAAGAGGATGAATTAGCAGGATGGATAGAATTGATAAATTGTAAGTACGAAAACTTGAAAAACCTACACTTCTCGAACAATCTAAAAAGAAATTTGGTACAAGCTTTGATGGATTACTATAAATTGCATTTGATTCATTTTAAAGAATTAAATTCGCAGCATATACTTCAATTAATATTCGACGATGAATAAGCTTCTTTTATTTATATGTGTACTTAATTTTAGTTCGATTTTTGCCCAAGAAATTAAGGTGATTGATGAACTAGGAAGTCCTATTAGAGAAGCACATTTTGTTTCTTTAGAACAAAACATTCACGCCTTTACGAATAAAGATGGAATAGTCAATTTAGCAGAGTTCGGCACAAATGAACCCCTACAAATTAGTCATTCAAGCTTTATTTCAGTCTTTACAAACAAGAAAAATATACTGTCAAATAACAATCAAATTATACTCGTCTTTGATTCTGAAACGCTTGGTGAAATCGTTTTACTAACCCGTATAGATGATGAGAATTTAAAAACTACTGCTGACAGAAGAGTTATTTTACATCAGAAAGAAATTGAACGATTAAACACACAAACTACTGCAGATCTACTCGAAAAAAGAGCAGGTGTAAATGTACAGAAAAGTCAAATGGGTGGAGGTAGCCCAGTAATTCGAGGCTTTGAAGCAAATAGAGTTTTACTAGTAGTAGATGGAGTTCGACTAAACAATGCCATTTACAGAGGAGGTCATTTACAGAACATAATTTCGGTAGACAATGCAACCTTAGAACAAGTGGAAATTATTTTTGGACCTAGTAGTTCCGAATACAGTAGCGATGGCTTAGGTGGTGTAATTCATTTGCATACTAAAAGACCAAAATTTACGGACTCACCTATTTTTAAACAAAACTATAGCACTCGGTTTGCTACAGCCAATAAAGGATTAAGCCAGCATTACGACCTTAGTTATACCTCAAAAGGATTCTCAATATTTAGTTCTGTTTCAACCAGCGATTTCGACGACCTTAAAATGGGTGCTGTTCGCAAGCATGGTTACGAAAACTGGGGGAAAGTATACCATTATATGGACAATGGGAAACAGAAAGAGAACCCCAACCCAAACATCCAAAAACATACAGGCTATAGCCAAAAAGATTTTTTACAAAAAGCCATATTTAGACTAAGCGATAAATTACTTTTTACTGGGAATTTTCAATTCTCTAACTCCTCCAATGTTCCACGTTTCGATAAAATGAACGATTATAAATCTATTAGCTATAATCAAGAAACTGAAACTACAGAATACGAAGACTTAAAATATGCTACCTGGAATTACGGCCCGCAAAAAAGAAGCTTCTATTCGATGCAGTTCGACTACTCAGCCAATAGTTTACTCCTCGATTCTGCACAATTAATTTTTGGTTATCAGGATGTCTTTGAAACCAGACTGGTACAAAAAATAGATTCGGATGAGAGCATAGACCAACATGAAAATGTAGATATATACAGTATAAATGCAAATTTCAGAAAAAACAAACTACACTATGGTCTTGAATTTTACAACAACCAAGTGCTCTCAAAAGCTTTTAAAACAATAGACAATATTTCCAATCCGTACGACCAAACTAGATACCCTAATGGAGGTTCTAGCATGAGCTCTTGGGCAGCCTATATAACCTATGCTAAAAAAGTCTCGGAGAAGTTAAAACTAAATGCAGGAATACGTTTTACAGAAAATAAGCTCTCTGGAAAATACATTCAAGTAAGAATGCCAACGATTACTTTACCCTACGATAGCATAGACAATAAATACAATGCTTTTACCGGAAACTTTAGTGCCGCATATTTCCCAAATGAATCGTGGAAAATTGCTGCTATTGTATCTTCTGGCTTTCATGCTCCTAACCTAGACGATGTAAGTAAAGTGTTTTACAAAGGAAGTAATGTTACCATTCCAAACTTTAATTTACGTCCGGAATATGCAAACACTGCAGAAATAAACATCACAAAAAACATTAATAATAGAATCCTCATTAATGCCAATGCATACTATACGGCAATAAGCGATGCTATAATGCGGGTAGAAGCAGATTCTATACATAAGGTGGGCGTAATTATAGATCCAGAAGAAGGATTTACGAGTATTAAAACCAATCAAAATACAGGGAAAGCAGAAATTTATGGGGCTACAGCAAGCCTTTCTATGCGTATTGCTAGTAATTATACCCTAGAAACAGATTACACCTATATTAAAGGAAGAAACAAAGATACAGACCTGCCGTTTACACACATTCCACCGAGCTTTGGTAAAACTGCTATTTATGCAGATTTTGATCATTGGAGAGCTTCATTCTATGCGCTTTATAATGGAAGTAAACCTATGGATGAATACGATTTGATTTCGGGTACAGACAACGAGGAAGAGTCTCCTATCCTGTGGACGAATTTAGAAGAGTCTGACACCTGGGTTATAGAATACCAAGGAACACCAGCCTGGTATACATTAAACATGAGCTTTATGTATCGGTTTTCTGAGAGCTTCACGCTTCAGTTGGCTGCAGAAAACATACTCGATCATCATTACAAAACCTTTGCTTCTGGACTCTCGGCACCTGGAAGAAATTTTATCTTAACACTTAGAGCAAACTTATAATGACTTC
>CAJWJW010000125.1 GCA_913041775.1 uncultured Flavobacteriales bacterium | reverse complement strand
AAATTCTATGGTAAACATGTTACGATTAGGAGCACAGAGACCTTTGAATATAATTTTCAATAATGCCTCTACTCTAGAAGATTTGGCCGGCAAATTAGCTATTCAAATAGAAGCTGATTCTCTAGATTTATTAGCTGCTTTTAATAGCGAATTATTTTTCTCTACTTATAATTTAGATGAAGCATCTGCTCGGAAATTATTTATACCTAATACCTACGAAGTTTATTGGACCATTACACCCGTTGAGTTCTTGGAGCGTATGCAAAAAGAATACAGTAATTTTTGGACTCCCGAAAGATTGCTGCAAGCAAAAAACAAAGGTTTAAATGCACACGAAGTTTCTGTTTTAGCCTCTATTGTTCAAAAGGAAACTGCGCAGTCTGATGAGCAGCCCGTTGTAGCCGGCTTGTATTTAAATAGATTAAAAAAGGGAATGAAGTTGCAATCGGACCCTACAGTGATTTATGCTTTGCACGAGCGAGATGGATTTGATAGAGTTATAAAAAGGGTGCTGATGAAGGATTTAAAAATTGCTTCCAAATACAATACTTACTATACCAAAGGTTTGCCACCTAATCCCATTTGTATTCCTGAAATGTCTGCTTTATTATCGGTTTTAAATGCAAAGAAACATTCGCATATTTATATGTGTGCAAAGGCAGATTTTTCAGGCTACCACAATTTCACCAATTCTTGGTCAGTGCATAAACGCAATGCCAAACGATTCCAGAATGCTTTGTCTAATAAAGGAGTTATGCGCTAATGGTATTTCAGAAAGGAGATAAGGTTTCGTTTTTAAACGAACCCCTAAATGGTGTTGTTGTAGATTATATAAACGACTCCCACGTTTTGGTAGATTGTAAAGGCTTAGAAATGGATGTTTCGGCTAAGGAATTAATCCGAATTACCTTTATTCCTAAAGTTGAGGGCAAGCATGTTTTCCCCATTAAAAAAGAAGACAAGCAAATAGATGAGATTCCAAACTTACAACGTAAGCCTTCGGATTATAAAAATTTAGTTATTGGAGATTCGGTTAGTTTTATGAGTGATAATAGCAAAGGTACTATCGTAGCGATTCTTTCGAATAATGAATATGAAGTTGAATTAAGCGATGGTTTTTCTATCCCTGCGAATCGTATAGAAATAGAGAAAATATTGGTAGAAGATTTTGCAGTTGACCGAAAAGCGATTAAAGGCAAGATTAAAAAAGACTTGAAAAAAACTGCCAGTCCTAGCTCTATAGCTCACAAGGCAGCTCCAAAATATTTTCAACACAATGAATTAGACTTACACATGGAGTCTATTATAGATTCTTGTAAAGGCTTGTCTAATTTCGAGATTATAACGATTCAGCTAAATCATTTCAGAAGTCGATTGCATGATGCACTACAAGATAATGAGCCTCATTTAGTGGTTATTCATGGTGTAGGGAAAGGCGTATTGAAAAGAGAGATTTATAAATACTTAGAACAATTTCCAAATATTAAAGCGGCTCCTGCAGATGTAAAACTCTATGGTTTGGGAGCTAGTGAAATTCATATTTATTAATTGTACATGTTTGATCATTTATCTACCATCATTTATTAATTTTGCCGTCTATGAGAAATTTCGATTATACAGACTTACAAGTAGAATTAGCTAAGAAACCTACTATTGTTATTACTACGCATCGTGGACCCGATGGTGATGCAATGGGTTCGAGTTTGGCTTTATACCAGGTGTTGCTAGCGCAGAATTACAATGTAAAAGTAATTGTGCCTAATAGCTATCCAAAGTTTTTACACTGGTTGCCAAAAAATGAGGATGTTCTCGAATACGAAGGAAACGAAGCTGTAGCTGATGAGTTAATTAAAGCAGCAGATTTAATTTTCTGTTTAGACTTTAACGATCTACGTAGAACCGATATGATGTGTGATGCTTTGGAAGCTTCCACAGCAAAAAAGGTAATGATAGATCACCATCAAGAACCCAAAGATTTTGCGGACTTTACTTTCTCTGTTCCTATAGTATGTTCTACTTGTCAGCTCATTTTTGAGTTTATAGAAATGATGTCTTGGTCAGCGTTTTTAAACGTAGACATTGCCAAATGTATCTATACTGGTATGGTTACCGATACTGGATCATTTCGTTTTTCGTCGGTTGATAAAAGAACCCACGAAATAGCAGCTAGACTAATAGATTTAGGCTTGCAACAAGCTGAGGTTCATCAAACACTTTTCGATACCAATAAGGAAAGTCGTTTAAAATTACTAGGCTATTGCTTAAGCGAAAAACTAGAAGTTTTACCAGAATACCATACCGCAATAATGAGTCTTACAAGAGATGAATTGGAGCGTTTTGATTATGTTAAAGGTGATACAGAAGGATTTGTTAATTATGCTCTTTCTATAGAAGGGGTAGTTTTTACAGCCTTTTTTGTGAAATACGAAGATAAAGTGAAAATTTCGTTTAGAAGTATAAACCAGTTTAGAGCAAACTTGCTCTCTAAAGAGCACTTTAGTGGAGGTGGACATATAAATGCTTCTGGAGGTATGTTCGAAGGCAGTATGGAAGATGCGATTGCTAAGTTTAAAAAAGTATTACCCGATTTTAAAGCAGAGTTAATTGCCAACTGCTAAACTTTGTTAATCGACGTTTTATACTTTTATAAATAGAGTATATTTGCAAAGTTTTAAAAAGCAATTAGTAAACCTAAATAAATTGAAAATGAAAAAAGTAATTCTTGTTTGTGCATTATTATTCGGATTAGGAGCACAGTCTTGCGACTCAAAATCTACAGTTGAAAAAGAAGTAGAAATTCTTAATCCTTCTTCTATAGAAGATAAAGGAATGTTTGCTCAGATTTTAACGAATAAAGGAACGATAGATTTAGTTTTAGAATTCCAAAGAACTCCTTTAACAGTTGCTAACTTTGTTGGTTTAGCTGAAGGTACAAAAGCAAATGACGAAAAAGATTTAGGTGTTCCTTACTACGACGGTTTGGTTTTTCACCGTGTTATACAAGATTTCATGATCCAAGGTGGTTGTCCACAAGGAACAGGTTCTGGTGATCCTGGCTATTCTTTTGCTGATGAATTTCATACAGATTTAACGCACAGTGGTCCTGGTATTTTATCAATGGCTAATTCGGGTCCTACAACAAATGGATCTCAGTTTTTTATCACTCATAAAGAAACTCCTTGGTTAGATAATAAGCATTCTATATACGGTCACGTAATAGACTCGGTTTCTCAAGACATTGTAAATCTTATTGAGACTGGAGATACTATAATTTCTGTTTCTATTATTAGAAATGGTCGATTGGCTAAGAAATTCAATGCAGAGGAAGTATTTGCTGAAGCTGTTGCTTTAGCTGCTGAAAATATGCTTTTAGCACTAGAGGTTGCAAAAGCAGAATTGGCTTTACTCACTGAAGGATTTACTGAAACTCCAAGTGGTTTATTTTACAAAATGGATACAATTGGAAATGGAATTCATCCAGAAGCGTCACAAACAGTAAAAGTACATTATACTGGATCTCTTACAGACGGTACTGTATTTGACTCCTCAGTAAAAAGAGGTACACCTATCGAATTTCCTATTGGTGTAGGTAAAGTTATTCCTGGTTGGGACGAAGGTATTGCATTACTTTCTGTAGGTGGAAGAGCAACTCTTATTATCCCATCGCATTTAGCCTATGGTGCTAAAGGTGCAGGAGGAGTTATTCCTCCTAATGCTACCTTGATTTTTGAAGTAGAATTAATCGAAATTGCTAAATAAGTACAAGATGAAGGACGGATTATACGCCGAGATTAAAACGAACAAGGGAGCTATTACTCTTGTTCTAGAATTCGAAAAATGCCCTATGACAGTAGCTAACTTTGTTGGTTTGGCTGAAGGTGGGATTCCAAATAAAGAAAAAGAAAACGGAGCTGCTTATTACAATGGCTTAAAGTTTCACCGTGTTATAGCAGACTTTATGGTGCAAGGTGGTTGCCCTAAAGGTTCTGGTGTTGGTGGACCTGGTTACGATTTTCCAGATGAGTTTCACCCAGATTTAAAGCACACAGGACCTGGTACTTTATCTATGGCCAATGCTGGACCTGGAACAAATGGTTCTCAGTTTTTTATTACCCATATCGCTACAGATTGGTTAGATAATAAACACA
>CAJWJW010000124.1 GCA_913041775.1 uncultured Flavobacteriales bacterium | reverse complement strand
GGTTAAAAACCTCGATGGTGGAAGAGCCTATTTAGCTGATGGAAAAGCTGATTATTTCCTTTGGGAAAAGTTTACCACCAAACCATTTGTGGACAATGGAGAGTTTAGAATTATTGGCGAATGCCCTACTCCATGGCCTAGTTTTGTAGTGGCTGTAAGAGAAGAGCTTTTACTTACGCACAATACAGAAATTGAGCAAATTTTAAAAATTGTAAACGAATCTTGCCGTCAAGTAAAAACAAGCGATAATACAGTTAAAGAAATTGCAGAGCGCTATCAACTTAAAGAAGAAGATGTAGCTGTGTGGTTTTATGAAACAGAATGGGCTTGTAATGGTGATTTAGATTCAGAAGTAATCAACAAAGTACAAGAACGGTTAATTGATCTTGAAATTATTGATGCCAAAATGGATTTTGATATTCTTTGCGAACCTTTTGATGAGCAGTTGGAAAAGGTAAAATAGCCGTTTTTCAATTTATATTTTAGTTTTAAACTAATTCTCCAAGAGAGATATTTATCATTAAAGAGGGCTTAAAAGAAAAAATAAAATAATTTTGCTTAGAAGTAGTTAATACTATTGCGAAAAACATACAATTTGAAAAACCTTCTTACATATTTATCTTTTTTCTTAATTACAGTGTTGTTCAATTCTTGTTCCACACAAAAAGATCGATTCTTAAACCGTAGCTATCACCGTACAGCGGCACGATATAACGGTTATTTTAATGGAGTAGAGAGCTTAAAGGAAGCTTTAATTAAGCTCGAAAAAAATCATCAAGAAGACTATAACGCCCTTTTACCTACCACTATTTTAGGAGATGTTAAACAGGCACAAAAAATATATCCACAGCTAAATCGGGTAATCGATAAGGCTGCTTTAGTAGTAGAGCTTCATTCTATGGAAATAAAAGGGGAAGAGAGAAATAAATGGATAGATGACAGCTACTTCTTAATGGGGAAGGCTCTATTTTATAAACAAGAATACGGTAAGGCTATAGAAATGCTAGGATATGTAAGTAGAGAATACGATGGTTATATTTCTGATATGGCTGTATTGTGGTCTACTAGAGCGCAAATAGAAATGGGTAATTTCACCACTGCCGAAAATCAACTTTTGTACTTAGAAAGCGATGCCCGCCTAAAAAAGATAGATCGTGTTTTGTTAGCTGAGGTGAATGCAAATTTCCATCTAAAAAAGGAAAACTGGGACCTGGTTATAGAATACATAAATACCGCTTTAAAATATTCGAAAGACAAAACACAAAAAGCCCGGTTTACTTATATTTTAGCCCAGCTCTACCAAAAACTCGAAGACTACGACACTGCTTATGAGTACTTCAATAAGGTGGTGAAGATGAATCCAGAATACGAATTTAAATTTAATGCTTTACTAAGCAGAGCCAGAGCCTTTAATCCAAAATTAAACGACTCTTCAAAGTTGATTAATGAGATTGAAAAAATGCTTAAGGATGATAAAAACATCGATTATAAGGATCAAATCTATTATGCTTTAGCTGAAATAGCACTCAAAGAAAAGAACGAAGATTTAGCCAAATCACATTTAATAAATTCTACGGCAAGTAATTTAGGGAACGATCAGCAACAGTCGATTTCGCATTTAGCATTGGCAAATATTTATTTCGACGAGGCTTCTTATTTATATGCCCAAGGTCATTACGATACCGCCATGACTTTCTTAAGTCAGAATCATCCCGATTACGACATGCTTTCTAAAAAGCGAAACAGCCTAAATGAATTAGTCGGCTTGTACAATACAATTACTCTTCAAGATAGTTTAATGACCTTATCTCTACTAGATGAAGAGGCTTTATTAGCAATGATTGATCAGCTAATAGAAGAGAAGAAAGAAGCCGACAGAAAAGCGAAAGAAGCGCTAAAATCCAACACAGGTAATAGACAAAACAACAATTCTCGAAATCAATTTAATCCTTCTGCTGGCGGAAGTGGTGCTTGGTATTTTTACAATCCATCGGCAGTAAGTTTTGGGTATTCTGAATTTATTAGTAAGTGGGGAGAGCGTAAATTAGAAGATAATTGGAGGCGTAAAAACAAACAACAAATAGCTCTAGACGACGGCGAAGAAGAGGAAGAAAAAGATGTGTATAGTAGAGAATACTATTTAGACATTATCCCGACTACCGATTCTGCAAAAGCCGCAACTTTAGACCTTATTGTACAGTCCTTTTATCAGCTAGGTTTAATTTATAAAGAAGAGTTACAAGATTACCCAGAAGCTTTAGCTGTTTTCGAAACGCTACTTTCTGCTTATCCTCAAAACAAATACGAGGCTTTGTCTTTTTATCAGCTCTATACTACGCATCTATTATTAGACGAAAATTTACCAGCCCAAGCTTATTTAAACAAGCTTCGAAAGGTGTATCCAGAAAGCGATTATTTGAAAATGATACTCGATCCTGAATCGTATTATTCGCAGAACACAGTGGCGGTAGATAGCGCGATGTATTATTACGAAAACGTGTACACTTTCTTTGTGAGTAATAAATATGCGGAGGTTATAGAAATGGCCGATTCTTTGCGGGCTAAGTATTCCTCCCACCCTATTGCAGCACAATGTTATTTATTAAATTCGCTTTCTACAGGGTATCTTTTTGGTGAGGAGCAATTAATAAGGAGCTTAAACGAATTGCTAACTGTTTATTCTAGTGGTGAAGTTGCCGATGAGGCAAGAGCTATATTACAAGATATAGAGAGAAGGTCTCTGGTGCCAGATGAAACCAATTATACCTTTGATGAAAATGAAGAGCATTACTATATTTTGGCTATAGAAACTTCGGGTCCTAGTGTTAATAAATTGAAAATGGCGATTTCTGATTTTAACACCAAGTTTTATAAAACAGAAATGTATAAAACTCAAAGCTTGATGTTGAATTTAGACTACCAATTAATTATTGTAAAAACATTCGATAAGTCGAGTAGGTCTTTAAACTATTTAGATGCTATAAAAGATGAGGAACGCTTAAAAACCCTATTGGGTAGGTCTGATTTTGAGCATTTTATTATATCTTCGAGTAATTTTAAAACCTTCTATAAAGACAAAATGTTAGACCAGTACTTGGTGTATTTCGAAGGGACTTACTTAAAATACAAATAAGCTAAAAATTTTGCTATGTTTTCAAAATCAAACACAGAAGTGAGTCGTTCTAACGATAAAGCGAGTTCTGCAGTAAATGCAATTGGACAAGGAAGTATTATTAAAGGTGATATTATTACCGAAGGAGATTTAAGAATCGACGGTACTTTAACCGGTTCTATTAGCACCAAAGGACGTTTAGTGGTAGGTGAAACTGGACTGGTTGAAGGAGAGGTTGTTTGTCAAAACGCTTTAATTTCTGGTACACTTAAAGCCAAAATTCAAGTTCATGAATTGTTGAGTTTAAAGTCGAGTGCTAATTTGTTAGGCGATATAATCACCAATAAGTTGGCTATCGAGCCAGGTGCTAATTTTACGGGCTCTTGTAGTATGGGTGCTTCTATAAAAAACATTAAATCGAACGATTCTAATGGAAAACAAGAAAAAACCGCTTAATCAGTTTTTTAAGTTTTCTGGTGTTGCCATGCAAATGGGTGTTATTATTGGCCTAGGTGCTTATGCTGGTTCAAGATTAGATTTGTGGTTGGAAAAAGAAAATTTATTTACAGTTATACTTTCCCTTCTTGCTGTTTTTGGAGCTCTTTACCATGTAATTAATGAAGTAATTAAATTGAGTAAATGATTAGAGTTATTCTTCATTTCTACGTAAAGTTGGTGCTTTTTTCTTTTTGCATAGCTCTCGTACACTATACATTCCAGTTTTTTGATTTATTTACTTTAAGTAAAATTGATTTTATACGTATTCATGTATTCAATTTTCTAACTGCTTCCTTTCTTTTCCCAGTTTTGGTGTATGGCGATGTGTATTTAGCAGACAAGGCTGGCTTTATATATTTAGCACTTAGCCTATTTAAAATGCTACTGGCTATGATCTTTATGGCAATTGTAATATTGCCGAACACAATACCGATGGAATCTTTTGCACTACAATTTTTAGTTGTTTATGGAGCATACTTAGTTTTTGATTTGCTTTTAACTGTTCGGAAATTGAAAGAATAAATTTGCAAGTTCGCTTATACCCTATCCTATATAAGCTTACTAGGTTTAAATTATTTTTGTTTAGTTGGATATATGCTTCTGTATTAAATAATATTGTCTATTTTTGCATGGATTTTTTGAAGG
>CAJWJW010000123.1 GCA_913041775.1 uncultured Flavobacteriales bacterium | reverse complement strand
TCAAGAATGATTAAAAACATCAATTTATTAGAATTAGCATTGTCTTTAGGAACCATTTTCATCATTTTTGGATTCAAACGAATTACCACTAAAATACCCAGCACACTAGTAGCACTTGTTATTATGTCTGGAATAGCCGTAGGGTTTGGTTTAGATTATAAACCTATTGAGGAAATTCCGTTAGGTTTTCCTAAGCCTAATCTAGCAATATTTTCTTCATTTAGTTTTAGCTCCATTTCTCCTTATATTTTCACAGCCCTTACACTGGCTTTATTAGGAGCTATTGATTCCTTACTAACAAGCGTAGTGGCTGATAACATGACCAAAACAAAACACAAACCAAATAAAGAGCTAATAGGGCAAGGAATAGGAAATAGTATCGCTTCTATTTTTGGAGGAATCCCTGGTGCAGGTGCAACCATTAGAACAGTAGTAAATATTAATGCAGGAGGAAAAACAAAGCTCTCTGGAATGATAGCTGGTATTATGTTGTTGGTTGTAATGCTTGGATTAGGTCCGGTTGCTTCAAGAATTCCAGCGGCAGTATTGGCTGGTATTTTAGTTACTGTAGGTATTGGTGTTATGGACTATAAAGGATTAAAAGCAATTCCTTCCTTACCAAGAGATATAAAAGTAGGTCCTTTAAAATTAAGTTCAGAAGTTTTAATTATGCTAACAGTGATGGGCTTAGCTACCTTTTGGAATTTAATTTATGCAGTAGGTATTGGACTCGTAATCGCTTCTTTAATGTTTATGAAAAAAATTGGAGACTTAACAGCGCAACAATCTAATGTTACTTCTTTAAAAGAAGAGCCTTGGGCTGATGAAATTGGAATGACAAAAAAATTACGCGATGAAGTTTTCATCAAACATATTCAAGGGCCTTTGTTTTTTGGTTCTACAAGTGATTTTCAGCAACTTATAAAGCAAATACCATCGTCTGCATCTACCATTATTATTAGAATGGATAGAATGGAATATATAGATCAGTCTGGATTGTATGCACTAGAAGATAGTATTGTAGAGCTTAAGAAAGATGATAAAAATGTATTGGTTGTAGACCTACAAAGACAGCCTAAATATATGATGGAACGTATTGATATTATTCCAGATTTAATCTCTAAAGAATGTATTTTTACAGATTTTAAAACTTGCTTACAGTGGGTAAAAGACCATAAAGACTCGTAATAAATTATCGATCCTATCTTCTCGGATTTTCTCTTATATAGAAGGTATGTGGCAAACGCTATATCTTATTACTTTGGTAATTAAGCTGTAGCGTTTATTATTTTTTATAGTAACTAACACCGTTATTGAAGTCTGTTTTCTTTTCGTCAATCTCCTTAATGATTGCAGGAAATATAGCAGGAACAATTTCCTTTATAGGAGTGTATAAAATAGAGGCATCTAAAGTCTCTTTTTCTATAAAAGGAATGGTGCTATTTACTCTGGCAAAAAAAACAAAAATTACACTTAAAATCACCGCACTTTTTAGAAGCGCAAAAACGCCTCCTAGTATTTTATTAATCAACCCAAATGCTACAAAGTTTGCCATTTTCGTAAAGACTTTTCCTAAAGAAGAAACTGCTATTACTATGGCTATAAATGTAACTGCAAATGCTGTTAAAGCAATATAGTTCTCACTCCAATCTACATATTTCTTTAGAATATTTGCTGCAAAATAGGAAAAGTGAATTGCTCCATAAATACCACCAATTAAAGCAATTAGAGAAGCCACCTCTACAAAAAAGCCTTTCATAAAACCCCTTACAAAAGCAAAAATTAAAATTACTGCTATCACTATATCGAAGATGTTCATAATCCTTGTCCTTTTTTTCAAATATAAGTAACTCAATGATATTCTTTGGTACTTTCTTGTTTGTATATTTACATTTATGTATGCTTTGGTCGATTGTAATAACTTTTATGCTTCTTGTGAGCGGGTGTTTAACCCCAACTTACGAAACAAACCTGTTGCTGTATTAAGCAATAATGACGGTTGTGTAATTGCTAGAAGTGATGAAGCTAAAATATTAAATCTCCCTATGGGAGCGCCTATTTTTAAATGGGAAAACTTCTGTAAGCATCATAAGATTACCATTTTATCCTCTAATTATCCTTTGTATGGTGATATGAGTGCTAGAGTAATGACAATTCTAGAGCAGTTTTCGCCTACTGTTGAAGTGTATAGTATAGATGAAGCTTTTATAGATCTTACGGGGTTTGATCATCATTGTTTTAACGAATACGGAATTAGCATTAGAAAAAGAATTCTAAAATGGACCGGAATACCAACTTGTGTAGGAATTGCTCCGACGAAAGCACTCTGTAAAGTAGCTAATAAGATTGCTAGAAAGTTTCCGAAAGAAACCGGTGGAGTTTATGTAATTGATTCTGATGAAAAACGGCTTAAAGGACTCAAGTGGACTGCCATTAAAAATGTGTGGGGGATTGGTCGTCGTTTAGAAAAACGCTTGATGATGAAAGGTTGTAGAACAGCATTAGATTTTACGCAATTATCTGATGAGTGGGTTCGTCGAAATTTTTCAATTACAGAATGGAAATTAAAAAAAGACTTAGAAGGAATTCCAACCATCGCATTCGAAATAAAAGAAACAAAGCGCTCTATTGCAACCACTAGAAGTTTTGAACATACCTATTCAGATATTGAAAATATTAAAGAAAGAATTTCCACTTTTGCAGCATGTTGTGCAGAAAAATTACGAGCACAAAAATCTAGTTGCCATATGATAATCGTCTTGTTAAGTAGCGATCGTCATAAAAGAGATGCAAAACAACACAGGGCTTCAAAAACAATTATTTTACCATACCCAACAGATTCTACACTTAGCATTACAAAAGCGTCTGTAGAGGCCGTAAAAACAATTTTTAAAACAGGAGTAAAATACAAACGTGCTGGCATTATTGTTACAGGACTAGTTCCTACAGACAATCATCAATTAAATTTATTTCTTCATGAAAATCCAAAGCACAAAGCATTAATGTCTGCGATAGATCGTATAAATAAAAAATTTAAAACAACTACAATTAAATTAGCCAATCAAGACTTACAAAGAACTTGGAAGATGAAACAAGAGCGCTTGTCTCCAAAATACACAACAAAGATTAACGATATTATTACCGTAAAATAAATGACAAAAGCACTTCATTTTTTCACCCCAAGAGCATCAAAAAGTAATGGTGCTATTCTTATTGATACTGGAATTTCAGCCGGATTTCCTTCTCCTGCAGACGATTTTAAAGAGACTAGAATTTCTCTAGATGAAGAATTAATTACCAATAAAGAAGCTACATTTTTTGCCAAAGTAAACGGACAATCTATGATTGGTGCTGGTTTAGATGACAACGATTTATTAGTCATTGATAGAAGCCTTGAACCAGAAAATAATAAAATTGCAGTTTGTTTTTTAGATGGTGAGTTTACTGTAAAACGTTTAAAAGTAAAAGATAATGATGTATGGCTACAGCCAGAAAATCCTAATTATCCAATTATTAAAATTACAGAAGAAAACGATTTTGTCATTTGGGGGATTGTAACAAGTGTAATTAAGAAAGTATAAATTCAGAATTCTATTTTTTAACTATTTTCTCGTACAGGTTAAGTAGAAAAAATAGTTGTTGTTTTTATTTGACAATACTAATTCAAATTTCGTTTTTCAATGAAAAAACGTTTCATCAATTGACTGCATTCATTTTCTAAAATACCACTTACTACTTTTGTTTTAGGGTGTAAGGTTGTCTGTAGGTTCACAAAACCTCTTTGAGGCTCAGAAGCTCCGTATACAACCTTACCTAGCTGAGTCCAATAACTAGCTCCTGCACACATTTGACAGGGCTCTAGAGTTACATAAAGCGTACATTCTTTTAAATATTTCCCCATACAGTTATTTTGATTAATTCTCTCTTGGATAAAATTAGCGACTAACGCCCAATCCCTTGCAGTTAGAAATAACCCAGCCGTTGGGATACTTAATCCATCAGCATAGTCATCCAATAAGCATTATTAATCGCGCTCTAGAATATATTTGATCGTTCATATTGTTTTGGCCATGCTCCCTTTTCAGGAACCTTGAGGAAATTTGCGGCCCTTAACGGCCAAACCGGGTCAGACAGCAGCGTTCTGCCCATTATTACTAAATCCGCATCCCCATTTGCGAGCACAGACTCTGCAAAATCTGGTGAATTGATCAAGCCTACTGCACCGGTTGCAATACCTGCACCGGCTTTAACTTCTCGAGACAGCGGGATTTGATAACCTGGATTTATCGGAATTTTCTGTCTAGGATCGTTG
>CAJWJW010000122.1 GCA_913041775.1 uncultured Flavobacteriales bacterium | reverse complement strand
ATATTAATGCCATTGAGCCAGACTTGGTAGTTATTGATTCAATTCAAACACTACATACGCAAGCAATTGAGTCTTCTCCAGGGTCTATTTCTCAAATCAGAGAAACGGCTGCAGAGCTTTTGCGTTTTGCTAAAGAAACCGAAACGCCTGTTATTTTAATTGGGCACATTACCAAAGATGGTAATATTGCAGGACCCAAAATATTGGAACATATGGTAGATGTAGTTCTTCAGTTTGAAGGTGATAGAAACCATGTTTATAGAATTTTAAGAGCCCAAAAAAACCGTTTTGGATCTACCGCTGAACTTGGTATTTACGAAATGGTAAGCCAGGGCTTAAAAGAAGTTCACAATCCATCTGAAATACTAATTTCACAGAAGGATGAAGCACTAAGTGGTTCAGCTATTTCGGCTACAATCGAGGGCATGAGGCCTATGTTAATTGAGGTGCAGGCACTAGTGAGCTCTGCTGTTTATGGAACCCCTCAGCGCTCTGCTACAGGCTTTGATTTACGTAGATTGAATATGCTATTGGCTGTTTTAGAAAAAAGATGTGGATTTAGATTAGGTGCTAAGGACGTATTCTTAAATATTACGGGTGGTATAAAAGTTGATGACCCTTCCATAGATTTATGTGTCGTAGCTGCTATTTTGTCCTCTAATGAAGACGTGGCAATTTCAGATAAAATTTGTTTTGCTGGTGAGGTCGGTTTGTCTGGCGAAATTCGTCCAGCTAATAGGATTGAACAGCGTATTCTAGAAGCAGAAAAGTTGGGCTTCGAGCAGATTTTTATTTCTCGTTACAACAAAGTAGCAAAAGGAAAATTTGCTATTAAAGTAATGGAATTTGGCAAAGTTGAAGAGATTTATCAGACACTTTTTAATTGATTATTGGTGAAAAAATGTTAGTAAAAAAATAAGCACAACTAGCCTGCATATTTGTTAACTGGCATAAACATTATCAGCTAATTAATCTTTCATCCTAACAGAAATTTGCACCCCTGCAGCTAGTGTAATAAAACCAATTACAATAAAAGCGGTTTGTAATCCATACACATCTGCTATAATACCAGAACTTAAGGCTCCTATTGCGTAGCCTAAATCTCTCCATAACCTATACACTCCTATACACTCCGCTCTTTGTTCGGGATGCGTATAATCTGCTATAGCAGCTAAAAATACTGGATAAACTAAAGCTGTTCCAATTCCCAATAACAGAGCAGCTATAAAAATGGTTTGGTAGCTAGTATCGTATGCAATTATAAAAATTCCAATCGCTTGAATAACCATTCCCAATACGAGCAGTAATTTTTTAGAGTACTTGTCTCCAAGTACTCCTGTAAACAACTGCCCTAAGCCCCAAATAGTTGGATAAACGGCCGCTAGTATACCAATTTCACTAATAGAGAAAGATAGAGAGTAGAGTAAAATCGGAAGTAACCCCCAAATCATCCCATCGTTTAGATTATTTGCTAATCCTCCTATTGTAATACTCGACAGGTTTGAATTAGAGAAAGTGGTCTCTCTAAAGACTCTTTTTAGCTTGAGGGATGTACTCGTTTGACTTTCTAATTTTGCAAAGGCGCGGGTATCTTTAATAAATAAAATTGAAGTAAATAGACCCAGGAAAACCAAAACAAACCCAATGTAAAAGGGGTAGGGGTGTAGTCCGTACTCGCTGGCTATAAATGCACTTAAAAAAGCCATTAAACCTACGGCTAAATATCCTGCAGATTCATTTATACCCATGGCTAGCCCTCTATTTTTTGGCCCCACTAAATCAATTTTCATAATAATAGTACTCGACCAAGCTAAACCCTGATTGATTCCTAGAAATATATTTGCCCATAGAATCCAATTCCAGCTTTGTGCAAAATATAATAAAAACGGTACAGGTATGGCAAAGATCCATCCTGCTACTAAAAGAGATTTCCTTCCGTATCGGTTTGCAAGCCTTCCCATAAAATAGTTGGTAAGTGCTTTACTTATCCCAAAGACAATAATAAAGCTAAGAATGGCTGTTTTCACAGCCATTCCAAACTCTACTTCTGCTATTTTCGGGAGTATAGAACGCTCTAGTCCGACCATTCCCCCAACAAAAGCATTTACCAATACTAAGAGTAAAAACTGTGGTAGGTTCTCTTTTAAACCTAAGCTTTTAGTTGAATTTTGTATCAATTTTATTCGTGTGGTTTTTTACAGCAAAAGTGTAAATTATCGTAGGCTATAGGGTCCGCTTTTACCGAATCGGCCGAATAACCTAAATTGCTGATAAGGTTTCTGATATGCTCTGCAGAGGTTCTATCATTTCTGTAACGGACGGTTAACATTCCTGTTTCAACATCCATTTCTGCAAATTTTAACCCTTTTTCGAAGACTAAGTTCTTATCTATAATAAGCTCCTTACACATATCGCAAACTGCAGAGGTTTGAATCTCTATCGTTTCTACTTTTTTAGTTTTATTCTGTGCCATTGTAGAAGTTGATAGTACTAGGGCTAATATCCATGCTAAATTTTTCATGTCTTTTTTCTTTAATCGTTAAATGTCATTCTAATTCCCGAATAAACTCTTCTTCCCATTACAGGTCCCCAAATCATTGCGGCATCAAAGTCGTCTGAGAACGGACTCTCTATACTCCTAATTGGATTTTTTTGTCTGAAGTTTAATGCGTTTTCTACTCCTATATACCAATCAAACTTTTTAAACCTACGGGTAAACTGCCCTGACAATAAATTGAAATTTGGCGACCAAAAGCCTTCAACTAAATTCTCTTCGCTTGTTCCTTGTTTAGGGACCCTACTAGGACCTATGTTTTGAAAGGTCACATTTACATCCCATTTGTTTTGCCATGCCGAGTAGGATACTTGTGCTAATGAGCGGTATTTAGAAACAAAAGGCATATAAGTAGTGGCATTGCTTCCTTCTAGGCCATAAGTGGTTTTTGTTTCGTTCCATTTTTGTGCAAATTTTACCTCCCATCCGTCTGCGGGCTCAATAGTTGCATCAATTTGTAAGCTTGTAGAATAAGACTCTCCTTCTAAATTGTAAATCTTAATACTCTCACTTTGCTCTACATCTACAACCACTTGATTCTGAAAATCTGTTTGATAGAGATCGAAGTTAAAAGTGGTTTCTTTATTTAACACTGAAAAGTTATAGGTGAAGTTAAATCCATAATTCCAGGCAATTTCAGAATCTAAATTCTCATAAGCACCCATTTCTAGAGTTCTAGAACTAAAGAAGTACGAAATATTTTCAGCTAGGATATTTGCCTGTCTATATGCTTTTCCTGCGGATGCTCTAATCACCATAGTTTCTATAGGGTTAAATCGTAAGTGCAAACGTGGGCTGTACCACATTCCCCACATTTTAGAGTGGTCTGCACGAATACCTAAAATACTCGAAAAGCGCTCACCAGATTTATAAGAAAGCTCACCAAAAGCACCCAAGGTTTGGTCATTTCTAATCAGCTTTATATCATCTAAAGATTCCTTATAATTGTCGGCATAATAGCTTAAACCCACTTTGTATGTTTTGCTGTCGTCGCCAAAATTAGATTGGAAGATGGAATTTAAATACAAGCTGTGTTGCATTCCAGAGTAAAGCGAGTTTCCGAAAACAGTTTCCTGATTGTGGTAGCGAAGCGAGGTAAGGATTCCCAAACTCGTTCCAGGTTTGTCGAATATAAAACCTGTTTTAGAGTGAAACTCTGCTTGTTCGGTATCCATTATTACCTCGTATGCAGGAATAAATTCATCTCCATCAGAAACGACAGGACTTAGTTGCCCAGAAATTCGATCTTCTTTTAGGTATCGTATACCAAAGGCAATGCGTCTGTTTTTAAATCCAGTGTATTTCCAACGATTTAATAAGGTAAGACGGGTCATTTCTGGGTCGTCTGCAAAGCCATCGTCATTTTGATCTATAGATCTGCCTTGGTAAGAGTAGTGACCTAATAAAGCTGTTTTCCAATCGGCTTTTACCGGTGTAGAAATGATGAAATTGTTTTCTATCATTCCCGAACTATTTATATAGGTATTCCAGAATAGCTTATCAGCGGTACTAGGTTTGTATAACTCCACATTAATTTGCCCACTTAACGATTCAAATCCGTTTACTACAGAACCCGTTCCTTTCGCAACTTGTATGGATTCTATCCACGATCCTGGTAAATAATTTAAGCCATAAGAGGCTGAAAGACCTCTTAAAAGGGGCATGTTTTCGGATAATATTTGTGTATAAACACCATCTAAACCTAACATCTGAATTTGTTTAGCTCCTGTAATAGCATCTGTAAAACTCACATCTACAGATGGGTTTGTTTCGAAGCTTTCAGAGAGATTACAACAGGCTGCTTTTTGTAGCTCAGCACCAGAAATCCATTCTAAATTTGTGG
>CAJWJW010000121.1 GCA_913041775.1 uncultured Flavobacteriales bacterium | reverse complement strand
ATTAACTTTATCATATTTGTAATTTACTATTTCGCCGCTAATAATAAGTGTTATAGCTTGCTCTACAGATTCTAACGGAATGATAAACCATTCTCTTGGAGTGTGTCTAATTCCATTGTTATCAAACACATCAACTTCCAAGCAAGAGTGACCAAAAAACTGATGAATTAATTGTTCAAACTTCTGAGCATTCATATTGTAACAAACCCAAGAAGATTCAATTTTAACGGGAGCCATTAAATAAGTTGGTTCATTTTCAGCATTCTTTATTCGTTCCTTAACGCTTAATGATGAATAGCCAATCTTATAAAGGTTTTCTATAGAAGAAATTTCTTCTTTTTCACTTCTGGACTTTAATACATAAATATGCCCTGTTTCTTTATCTTCATCTGTTATACCGCTAAATTTTTCTGTAAACTCCTCAATTACTTTATCTGCATTTTGCGTTACTACTTTTCCGTTTTTATAAAGGTTCTTTTCTACGGAGCGTTTTAAGATATTCGATTCAGTACCGTTTTCAAAAATACATCTGGTTCTCCCGTCTTTTCTAACTCTCGTTCCATCTTCTTTGTAGTGGTCCTCTTTTTCAACTTTTATACTTTCCAATAAAAACAGAATACCATTATGAACATAATAATTACCTTCTCTAAGGTTAGGCTCTTTAAAATCGACTAACTTTCTTTTACCTAAATCCAAATCGGTCTGTACTTCTTTAAAAACATCTTCGTACTTGTCAAAGTCTTTGCACCTTACTCTTTTACCTACAAAGTCAGCTTTTGCTCTTTCGTAGTCCTTTGGTGTATGCTTAAATGTAAATAATCCTTCGGCATCATCTCCTAAAATATCTAAAGAGTCATCACTAAATATGTCATCTATGGAGTTAATCTCTTTTTTTTCTGTATTCAACAGTCCGTATTTATCTTGTGGCTCTAGGGCCATCATTTTCTCCTCATTTTCTCTTAAACCTTTGAGTAATCCATACAATCTATACTCTCCACTAATATCATTTATATTTGGTTCTGGCTCTCGTTCATTCTTTTCTATAAAGTCATTAATCTCATCAAAAGAAGAAGCTAACCTTTCATCAGAAGTTCGAGCAGCCGATTTTTTTGGTTTTACGGTAAGTAAACCAAGAGGGTCATTCTCAAATATTTCTTTTAATATGCTTTCTTTATCCTTCATTATTTGCTGCCTTTTTACGTCTTTCCTCTTTAAGATAAATGATACATTCTGCCATTCTTTTTTCATCTTCACGGTTAGAATTAATATCAGGCTGTCTATTGAAAGTTTTTACAAACTCTTGAATTTTAGGCCACAGAATTGCAGCTTCTTCAAAGTCCATTTTGATGCGTGTTGCCGCAATAGTATCTTGTATTATTTTAAGCACTTTTGCTGTTACAGATTTAGACAAAACCTCAAACGCTTCTTGGAATGGATTAACTCTATCTATAAGGTCTATATGAATATCATCTATATCAACAAAAGACCCTGCCATTCTTATAAAACGTTTGTCTGCAACTTCCTTTATTGTTCCGTTCTTAATTACCGAATCTAACACAACGTGTTGTCTAACCTCTTCTACTTGTTCATCTGTTAAGTCTGGGTACTTTGTTCTAATAACTTTTGGTATTAAAACTTTATTAATAACCTCGGGGTCTACGGATGGATCTGGCATTGCCTTCAACATTGTTTTATCTTGAAAAATTTTCGCCTTTAAATCGGGTAAATCATCTCCCGTAATATCTTTAACCCTTTGTGAACTTGGTTGCTTAAACCCTCTAATTTTAATTTCTCCTGGCTCTGCTTTATCATCATCTGAAACTTTGGTTTTAAACTTCCAATTAGGTGCTAATACTTGTTCCATTAGTAATGATGCAGTAATAGCTTTCAGCATATTATTTACAGAAAGTTTTACCTCATCATCCTCTGCATTTGGTTGTGCAATAAGATTGGTAAACTGTGCGTGAGTTTTGTTATCACTATCTCTTGTGGCTCTTCCAATAATTTGAATAATTTCAGTTAAAGAACCTCTGTAACCAACTGTAAGTGCGTGTTCACAATAAGGCCAATCAAAGCCTTCTTTAGCCATTCCTAGGGCAATGATTATATCTATGTCATCTGCCGAGTTAATGTCTCTTAGGTAGCCTTGAATCTTGTCTCTTTCCTTTTGAGTATCCTCAACTAAATCTGCAATTTTTAGAATCTTGCCGTCTGTCTTTCTTTTTACGTGAATAACTCCCGTATCTGCATCTTGCTTTACTACATCACCAATAGCGTCAATAATAAAATCTACCTCGTTGTGCTTGTCTTTGGTAGACTCGCCAGAGTTTACGCTTGGTATGTGAAGTATGGTCTTTTTATCTGTATCTAACACCTCCATAATGGCATTGGTATATCTGCCTTGATAAAAATGATAGCCTATACCTAAAGTTTTTAGGAAATCATATCCATTAAGCTGCTCATAGTAGTTATAAGTAACTTTCGTGAACTTCTTTTCATCTTCGGGAAGTAAAATAGGCACACTGTCTCCTCTAAAATATGAACCTGTCATTGCAACGATATGTGCCTTAGACTTATCCATTATATTTTTTAAAATCTCACCCAATTTGTTATCTCCCGAAACAGATACGTGATGAAATTCATCAATAGCCAATAGAGTATTGTCAAACTTTTTTTCATCCAATCCCTCACAAGCAAAACGAAGTGTGGCGTGTGTACAGATTAATATCTGCTCATCATTATTCATAAAATTATGAAAGGCAGAAACTTTACTTTTGCTGCCATCACTTCCAGGTGTACATAGATTATAATTATCCTTTGGCATCCAATTCGAAAAAAAGCCAAACTTTTTTAAATCCGTTGGGGCGAATGAGCTACCAATAGAACGTTCGGGAACAGCAACAACGACTTTTTTAATGCCTTGATTGATAAGTTTGTCCAATCCTAAAAACATTAAGGCTCTGGATTTCCCAGAGGCGGGAGGTGACTTTAATAGCATATACTGAGCATCTCGATACTCAAAGGCACGTTCTTGCATTTCACGCATCCCATAAGGGTTGGTGCTTGTACTATTTCCAGTTTGTTGGTATTCTACGCTAACTATATCGGGCATAATTATTTTCTTTTACGTGTTTTCTTTTGTTTGGCGAAAAGGGTGTCTTTATCTTTTTCTTCTTGAATTATCTTTTCATAGAGCTTGAAGAGGTATTCTAAACGTTCTTCATCACTTCTAAAAGGGGTACTTCTATAACAACGTTCTACTGCTAAATCATTTTGATGATGTGCTTCTTTTAACCCTTCGGGCATTTTATCTGGGTCGTATAATTGAGCTAATGTTTTTTCAGAATGCTTCAAGCGTTCGTCAATTATCTTTAATGTGCATTGAGTTAATTCTTCTTTACGATTTTCGGATATAATCGGAAATGGGAAAGTATTATAACATATCGTAACTGAATATAAAACATCTAATTTCATGCCACCTCCAACAGCCTTTACCCATAGCATATGTATTTTAGATGAAATTACACTAAAAATAAAAGGTTCTGGGTCATAAATAACTTGTAATGTTTCTCCTGGAATATCCGGAGCAGATTGAAATGATGCGGGTAGGTATATTCTATTTTCACTTGAATTACGACCGACTGCGATAAAACTCTTTTGTGCTTCGTGAACATATCTAAATCTGTGTGGAGTATTAATTAAGGATCTAGCAACCTGACCACCTTTTGCTCTAAAATTTTTAACCCTTTCTATTCGTTCTTTAATTATTGGAATGTTATTCGCTTCTTTGACTTGTTCATCTTTAATCCACAAACACCAACGCAATATGTTTTTTGATAAATCACTCCATCCATAAAATCTTCTAATAAAACTACTCGAATTTGGATAAGAGTTTTCCAATTCTTCTTTTTCATCATTAGATAACATAAGAAAACCCCCATCAACAGATTGATTTCCAAAAACCAAAAGTGGGAGAATAGAAATAGCCTTTTGACGCTTACTAACTACTAAATTAGAACCAATTTTTAGATAAGGTGAAATATTGAAACCTTCTTTAATAATATTTTTGGAGAAAAGTATTTTTTTTGTTTTTAAGGCAATATTTTTTACACCTACTATAATAACAGCAACAACTGCCTTGTTTTTTGCATTGTTACTCCAATAAAACGCATCATAACCAAACTTTATATCATTTTCATCTTTAAATATATTAGGCCATAAAATAGATACTTGTAATCCTTGACATATAGAATTAGTGGAAACAAAAGCAAATTGGGACTCTGAGTTTTTTATATAATAACTTGCCTTAACAAACCAACACGCTATATAATCTAAACTATTTCTACCCTTAATATTAGAAAGAGCTATTCCAATATCTTCTTTTTGAGAATTGCTTTGAAAACGAGCTCCTATGTAAGGCGGGTTACCTAAAATATAAATCTCATCATTTT
>CAJWJW010000120.1 GCA_913041775.1 uncultured Flavobacteriales bacterium | reverse complement strand
TGTTATAGTGGCCATTACACCGCCAGCTTGAGCACCAGCAGCGATTTCGCCTTCATCTATGAGGTCAATCTTTTGAACATTTGAATTATAAACAAATTCACCACTGATTTCGACCAATGCGAAATCAAAAGAATTCCCAGAGTAACTAGGATGAACAATAATTTGGTTTACTGAATAAGAATCACCACCTGAAGCAAAAGAAGAAGATGAACCACCTCTAATATATAGGTTGCTTGCACTTGTACCATTTACACAATGTGCAGCGGTTAATACCCATGAGTCGCCGATAATAGATCCACCACAAAAACCACTACCAGAAGCGCTAGAAGTTAAGGCAACTTGCCAAGGGTAATCTTTAATATCGACATCTACACCACCTACAACTTTTTGTTGTGCAGTAGCAGAGAATGAGATACTTAACATAAGGAAAAATACTATACTGCAACAACCTGCAATAAGCTTTCCTGGGAGGTTAATGTTTTTCATAAATACATTGTTTTAGTTAGACAATGCCTAAATGCAATTACCTTGCCAAAATAAAGCTAAAACACTCTTACTAACAAAGTTAAAAACCTATATACATATTACATTTACTCACAAAACAAGTAGAAATTACTACAAAAAGTAATTTGAAGATTAACTAGAAAGCAACCAAAGTGGGTTAGATAGAGGGGGAAACAATTTTTTAATTTAAATTTGCTCGACAAGAAATTTAAAACACATTAACTAATCTCGCTATGCCTTGGAACGATAAAATATTCAGGAATCACAGCAAAGAGTCATTTACTGATTTAGCTTTGGAGGTTTTTCACTTTCAAGCTAAAAACAATGATGTGTATAAACACTACCTACAACACCTAGGCGTAAACGCAGCGTTAATAACAAGTACTGAAGACATCCCCTACCTACCTATAGAACTATTTAAGTCTCACGAGGTGATTTGCAAACCCAACAACAGAGTTGTTACCTATACAAGTAGTGGAACGGGAGGAACTCAAAGCAATCATATAGTACACGATTTAAGTATTTACGAAGACAGCTTTATAAAAGGATTCGAATATTTTTATGGCGACATTAAGGATTACACAGTATTAGCGCTCTTACCATCGTATATGGAAAGAACGGGATCGTCCTTAATTTATATGTGTGAAAAACTAATTGAGCTTTCTAAAAAAGAAGAAAGTGGGTTTTACCTAAACGAACACGAACTTTTATTTAACACCTTAATAAAGCTAGAAGCCCAAAACAAAAAAATACTATTAATAGGTGTGAGCTTTGGATTATTAGATTTTACAGAAAACTATTCTTTGGAATTAAAAAACAGCGTAGTTATGGAAACCGGAGGGATGAAAGGAAGGCGAAAAGAAATAATCCGCCAAGAACTACATGAAATTTTAGGTCCTGCATTTGGAGTGCAAAAAATACACTCAGAATATGGAATGACGGAACTTTTATCCCAAGCATATTCAAAAGGAGATAGTCTTTTTAAATGTCCTCCGTGGATGAAAGCTAGTTGTAGAAACACCAACGACCCTTTGTCGGTAAACAAAACAAGCGGTGGATTAAATATTATAGACTTAGCAAATGTTCATTCCTGTTCGTTTATTGCCACCCAAGATTTGGGTAAAATTCACGAAAATGGCGATTTTGAAGTACTAGGAAGGTTTGATGCCAGCGATATTAGAGGCTGTAATTTGATGGTACTATAACGTGGGTTCACATATTGAATGGAAATTCAACATGCGAACCAGTAATCATTATAGCGCTTTAAGTAAGAAGTAATTTTTCTTTCCTTTCTGAATTAACACATACTTATCATTTAATAAATCTTCAGTCGTCACCAACTTATCTTCACCAACTTTTAGTTTATTTACGCTTACTGCATTTGACTTAAGCATTCGTCTAGCTTCTCCATTAGAAGCAAAAACCTGAGATTGCTGAGCCAATAAATCTACAATCTGAACCCCAGACTCTATACTGGATAAAGAAACTTCAAACTGAGGAACTCCTTCAAAAATATCTAATAAATCTCGCTCTTCAATTGACTTTAATTGCTCTGCAGTATTTTTTCCGAATAGGATTTCAGATGCATCAATAGCTCTAGTATAAGCTTCTTCACTATGCACTCTAGTTGTAACTTCTTTTCCTAATGCTTTTTGTAAAATTCTTAAATGTGGCGCTTCTTCGTGTTCTAAAATTAAAGCAGCTATTTCAGATTGAGATAAAAGCGTAAATATTTTAATATACGTCTTCGCATCATCATCAGAAGAATTTAACCAATATTGGTAAAACTTATAAGGTGAAGTACGAGCTGAATCTAACCACACATTCCCGCCTTCCGTTTTACCGAATTTAGTTCCATCAGCCTTCTTTATTAAAGGAGTGGTGATAGCAAAAGCTTCTCCTCTAGCCTTTCGTCTAATAAGCTCTGTTCCAGTTACAATATTCCCCCACTGATCGGAACCTCCTAATTGGAGTTTGCAATTTTTCTTGGTATATAAGTGGTAAAAGTCATAACCCTGAACTAACTGATAGGTAAACTCGGTAAAAGACATTCCAGTTTCTAAACGAGATTTTACCGAATCTTTAGCCATCATATAGTTTACACTTATATGTTTACCAACATCACGAATAAAATCGAGGAAATTAATATCTTTAAACCAGTCGTAGTTATTTACCATTTCGGCAGAATTCTCTCCACAATCGAAATTTAAAAAGCGAGCTAGTTGTTTATGAACGCAGGCAACATTATGGTCGAGTACGTCAGAAGACAGCAAGTTTCGTTCTTTAGATTTTCCAGAAGGATCGCCTACCATTCCGGTAGCACCACCAACTAAAGCGTAAGGCTTATGCCCAGACCTTTGTAAATGAACAAGAATCATAATCTGAACCAAAGAGCCAATATGTAAGGAGTCTGCGGTAGGATCGAAACCTATATAAGCAGAGGTCATTTCCTTTTGCAGTTGTTCTTCCGTTCCAGGCATGATATCGTGTATCATCCCTCTCCATTTCATTTCTTCAACAAAGTTCATAGTCGTAAATTTTAAGAAGCGTAAAAATAGGTGTTTTATTCTATTTATAAAACCCTGTATTTATTATCTTTCAGCCATGATATTAGTTACAGGAGCAACAGGCTTAGTAGGATCGCATCTACTGTATAATCTTTGTAAAACAGAAGATACAATTAGAGCTACCAAACGAGAGAATTCGGATTTAACTTTAGTTAAAAAAGTATTCTCTTATTATACAGAAACGGTAGATTTACTCTATAACAAAATAGAATGGGTAGAATCCGACTTGCTGAATATTAGCGACTTAGAAGAAGCTTTTATAGGGATTACAAAAGTTTATCACTGTGCTGCTTGGGTAAATTTCAATCCAAAGAATAAGCATCAAATGATTGCAAATAATGTAAATGCTACAGCTCATATTGTAAACTTATGTCTAGCACATAAAGTGAAAAAACTATGTCATGTGTCGTCGGTTGCTGCAATAGGTAGAACCGAAAATGAGCCTATCATAAACGAGAATACACCTTGGTTAGATGGGCCAGAAAACAGTAATTATGCCATTAGCAAGTACAATTCGGAGCTAGAAGTATGGCGAGGAATTGAAGAAGGCTTGAATGCTGTAATTTTAAACCCTAGTATTATTTTAGGCCCTGGAGCATGGCAAAAAGGAAGCTCTGTTTTATTTCATAAAATTGCTTCTGGAATGCCTTTTTACACCACTGGAACCAACGGATTTGTAGATGTTAGGGATGTAGCTAAAGCTATGATTCAACTGATGGAAAGTAGTATTTATTCAGAACGATTTATTCTCTGCTCTGATAGTATTCCTTTTAAACAAACCTTCGATTATATAGCCGATGCCTTAGGGAAAAAGCGTGCGCACATAAAAGCTGGAAACTTCTTAAATGCGATTGGATGGAGACTTGCAAAAGTAATTTCGATACTTACTCGTAAAACTCCAATACTAACAAAGGAGACTGCTAAAGCTGGAAATGGCATTTCTATATATGAGAATCATAAAATTAAAAAAGCTTTGAACTTCGAGTTTATACCCGTAGAACAAAGCTGTAAAGATTTTTCTGAGATGTATCTTAATGACCAATCCAATAAATAATTGGATAATAGCTGAAAACTCGACTTTCAACCTATTCCATCATCTGAATGCGGGTAAGTACAGAATCTAATAAAGCCTCCATTACGATCGGGTTTTCTGCATAGAAAGTAAAACTCGTTTTAAATTCATCTAAGCTGAACGATTTATTTTCAAACAAACCTGCGTAATAATTACCTAAAGTCAAACTATCACTTCGTATACCTTCCAGCATATTTAATTGCGCGGCAGACTCCAATAAATGGACCTGTACCAATGCATCAATCATTTGGCTTTCTGAAAGTGATGCAACAACCTTTGCTTCTTCTTGTGGAGTACAAGAAAAAACCAAAGCTAAACACCCTAATATAAAGACCTTATTCATTAACGATCAAATTCTAAACGCATTCCACGAGTAGACTCATCGAA
>CAJWJW010000119.1 GCA_913041775.1 uncultured Flavobacteriales bacterium | reverse complement strand
TTTTTGAACATTATAATATTGAACGTCAGATAAAATCATCTTTTGGCCGTTCAGTTTCAATGAAAAAAGGTGCGTATCTTATTATTGAACATACTGAAGCTTTACACGTAATAGATGTAAACTCTGGTACAAGGACTAATAATTCTGATAGTCAAGAAGCAAATGCCCTTGAAGTAAACTTAGCATCGGCGCAAGAAGTTGCCCGTCAGCTCAGACTTCGCGACATGGGTGGAATTATTGTAGTCGATTTTATTGATCTACATACTGCGGAAAACAGGAAAAAACTGTTTGAAGCATTAAAAGAATTTATGAAGGACGACCGTGCAAAGCACAAAATCCTTCCTCCAAGTCGCTTTGGACTTATTGAAATTACACGCCAACGTGTGCGTCCTGAAATGAATATCAAAACAGTTGAAAACTGCCCTGCCTGTGATGGTAAAGGTAATGTTGAAGCTACTGTATTGATTGTAGATGAAATTGAAGATAAATTGAATCACGCATTACTAGTGGACAAACAAAAAAGCCTCACTATTTGTGCGCATCCTTTTATAGCTGCTTACCTAAGCAAAGGTTTGTTTTCGAAGCGCATAAAATGGTTCTTTAAATACAAGAAATGGGTTAAAATTAGACCTATTTATGCATACCATATTTTACAGTATGCCTTGTTCGATAAGAATGATGATGAATTATCTCTATAATAAATAAGCCGCCCTCACGGGCGGTTTTTTTTTGCTAAAATTTAGGTTTAATTTATATTTGTTTAATCTTTATATTAGATTTTCAACATTTAACTCTGCATGAAAGTATACGACTTAAATATAGCCCGCGATAAAATACAAGCTTACTGTGCTTATCAGGAACGTTGTCATTTGGAGGTGGAGAAGAAATTAAAATCATGGGGATTAATTCCCGATGCAGTTGATATGATTGTTGTGCAATTAATGCAACAGAATTTTTTAAATGAAGAACGCTTTGCTCGAAGTTTTGCTCGAGGTAAGTTTCGGATAAAAAAATGGGGCAGAATAAAGATAAAATTAGAGTTGAAAAAGAAATCTATTTATGCCAAGTGTATTGAGTATGCTATGGAAGAAATAGATGCAGATACTTATTATGAAACTCTTAAAGAGGTTCTTGCCAAAAAATCAATCCTCGAAAAAGAATCTCATCCTTATAAACGAAAAGCCAAACTTACGCGCTATTTAGTGTCTCGAGGTTTCGAATACGATTTAATCCGTATGGCGATAGAAGACGGTGATTCTATAGACTGACCTATTCTTACAATTTTACTTCTTAAAACTGAATTCTGACTTCTGTCTCCTGAATTCAATTATATTTGTTTCATGATAAATGCAGATCACATTAAAGCTTACGAAGTTCGATTAAAAGCGCTTTACGGATATTTAGGAATTGAGAAAAAGCAAATGCTTATAGCAGATGAGCTAGGACTTACGCACGACCCTAATTTTTGGGACGATCCTAAGCAGGCCGAAGTAGTTTTAAAAAATATACGTGCCAAGAAAATCTGGGTGGATGCCTACGAAGTAGTAGAATCGGCTATAGCTGACTTAGATATTATTTTTGAATTTCATAAAGAAGGTGAAGCTTCTGATGATGAAGTAATGACCTTGGACACAGCTGCTGTTAAAGCGATAGAAGAATTAGAGTTTAAAAACATGTTGTCTAAAGAAGAGGACAACATGCCTGCTATACTTTCTATTAATTCTGGCGCAGGTGGTACCGAGAGTCAAGATTGGGCTTATATGCTCATGCGTATGTATATTATGTGGGGAGAGAAAAACGGATTTAAAGTTCGCGAACTCGATATGCATCAAGCCGAAACTGCGGGTATAAAATCGTGTACTCTTCAGTTTGAAGGAGATTTTGCTTACGGAAACCTAAAGGGTGAAAGTGGCGTACATCGCCTAGTGCGATTGTCTCCTTTCGATTCCGCTAATAAGCGTCATACTTCTTTTGCATCCGTATTTACTTATCCTTTAATAGATGAAGGAATTGAGATTGTAATTGCGAGTTCCGATATTACTTGGGAAACGATGCGTGCCGGTGGTGCTGGTGGACAAGGGGTAAACAAGTTGGAAACAGCTGTTCGTTTACGTCACCATGAAACGGGTATTATGATTGAGAATTCTGAAACCAGATCTCAGTTAGAAAATAAAGCCAAGGCTATGCAATTGCTAAAGTCTCAGTTATACGAATTGGAGCTTCGTAAGCGACAATCGGAACGAGATAAGGTAGAAGGGAATAAAAAAGCCATAGAGTTCGGTTCGCAAATACGTAATTACGTAATGCACCCTTATAAGTTGGTAAAGGATTTAAGAACCTCTCACGAAAGCTCGAATGTTCAAGCTGTAATGGATGGCGATTTAAATGCTTTTATAAAAGCCTATTTAATGCAAGAGGGACAAAAAGAGTAATTGACTAAGGCGAAAACTAAGACAAGAATGAAAATATACCATAACCCACGTTGTTCTAAGAGTCGTCAGACTTTAGTTTTAATTCAAGAGAATGGAGTAGAGCCAGAAGTACTATTGTACTTAGAGAATATTCCTACTGCTGATGAATTGAAAGATTTGTTGAATAAATTGGAGATTAGCCCAATGCAACTAATCCGTAAAGGAGAAAAAGACTGGAAAGAAAATTATAAAGGAAAAGAGCTTTCTGATGGTCAGCTTATCGAGGCTATGATTGCTCATCCAAAACTGATTGAGCGTCCGATTATAGTGAAAGATAATAAAGCTGTTTTAGGTCGCCCACCAGAAAAGGTTTTGGAATTGATTTAATACTTTGGTGTTTTTTCTCTCTCTGAGCATGTCGAAGAGCTGAAACACAATTTTAAACTTTCAACCTTAAATTTTACACCTACAGTATGAACTTGCATATACAAGTACCCATTCCAAAATACCCATTCGACCTATCGCATTCCGATAAAGTCTTTTCTGTGGGTTCTTGTTTTGCGCAACATATGGCAGGTAGATTACTAGATTACAAGTTTTCTTGTACAAGTAATCCTTACGGAACACTGTTTCACCCAAGCCCATTATTACAGAACCTTACAGATGCTTTAAAAGGCGCTGAGATCGATGAGGAACTTTTCCTAGAAAGAGAAGATGCTCTGTTTCACTATTCTTGTCACTCGTCTATTTGGGCGAATTCGAAAGATGAATTAAAAAACAAGTTACAAGGTCTACACACTTCTGTAGCTAAAGACTTAAAAGAGTCTAAGCTTTTAATTTTAACCTTTGGAACCTCCTTTTTATATCAATTAGCTGATTCTGGTAAAGCTGTTGCTAACTGTCATAAACAAGCAAAGAATACTTTTACAAAACGGCTTTCTAGTCCACTGGAGATACAAACTGTTTTTCAATCTTTTTATACTGACTTGAAAAAGCAGAATTCTGAAATCCAAATTCTCTTAACGGTAAGTCCAGTGCGTCATATCCGCGATGGAGTTCATCAGAATAATGTATCTAAATCGTCTTTGATTTTAGCTTGCGAAGAAATCCAAAATACATTTGATGATGTACATTACTTTCCTGCTTACGAAATTGTACTCGACGAATTGCGCGATTATAGATTCTTTGAAAAGGATAGAGTACACCCTAATGAGGAAGCTAGAGAGTATGTGTGGAATAAATTTACTGTTGCTTTATTAAAACCAGCATCTAAGCTGCTTAACATAGATTTAGACAAATTGTATTCGTCTATAAATCACCGAGCTTTTAGAAAAGAATCTGAGGCACATCAGCAATTTTTAAAAAAGACTTTGGATTTGGCTTTAACGCTAAGTGAGAAAGTTAATTTAGAAGTAGAAATCAAGCGATTAAAAAGCCGTTTGCATTAGATGCGATTCTTATCTTTGCAATCTAAATTCAAGCATTAAGTAAAAACATATATTATGGAATTCCGTATTGAGAAGGATACTATGGGCGATGTAAAAGTCCCAGCAGATAAATATTGGGGGGCGCAAACAGAGCGTTCGAGAAATAACTTTAAGATTGGAACTGCTGCAAGTATGCCTTTAGAGGTGATTTATGGTTTTGCTTATCTTAAAAAAGCAGCAGCTCACGCAAATTGTGAATTAGGTGCTTTGACTGAAGATAAAAAAGATTTAATTTCTAAAGTATGCGATGAGATTCTTACAGGAATGCACGATGCAGAATTCCCATTAGTAATCTGGCAAACAGGTTCGGGTACGCAATCGAATATGAATACTAACGAAGTAATTGCGAACAGAGCTCACGTAATTAAAGGTGGTTCTTTAAACGATATTGAAAAAGCTATTCATCCAAATGATGATGTAAACAAATCACAATCGTCTAACGATACCTTCCCAACAGGAATGCATATTGCTGCATATAAAATGGTGGTAGAGTGTACTATTCCAGGAGTGGAAAGATTACGTGATGTATTGCAAGCAAAATCGGAAGCATTTAAAGATGTTGTAAAGATTGGTAGAACCCACTTGATGGATGCTACTCCATTAACTTTAGGTCAGGAGTTTTCGGGTTATGTATCTCAGTTAAACCACGGTTTAAAATCTTTGCGATTTACAT
>CAJWJW010000118.1 GCA_913041775.1 uncultured Flavobacteriales bacterium | reverse complement strand
CCCTCTCGGTGTAAACGAGATGCTCTGAACCAACTGAGCTAATTGCCCTAATCTTTAAAATGAACTACGCTGACTTGTCTCATTCAGCGAGTGTAAATATAGAAATCCTTTTTATACCAGCACAAACAAAAACACCAATATTTTGGAGTTTTTTAAAGTATTTCGGCAACTACAAAGGTGCTACCACCAACAAAAATCAAATCGTTCTCATTAGCAAGCTCTTGCGCCTTACAAAGGGCTAGTTTAGGATTACTAATTTTTATTCCATTAAGTGAAAATTGCTTCGCATTTTCAAATAATTCATCTACAGAAAGGGTTCTAGGAATGTTTGCTTGGCAAAAAACGTAATTTGCATCCTTAGGAAGTAAGTTCAAAACACCGGAAACATCTTTATCGGCAACCATTCCCAAAACAATCCATAGCTTATTGTATGTTTCCTTTTTAAGATGGTCTACAATAGATTGCATTGCATGTATGTTGTGTCCAGTATCGCAAATTACACGAGGATTAAACCCAATTTGCTCCCAACGACCTCTTAGGCCAGTATTAACTATACTGTTTTGTAAGCCATTAATTAATGACTTTTCAGAAATACGCCAATTAAGTATTCGTAATTGTTTAATTACCTCTACAACAGTTGCCGTATTTTCTGTCTGACAAGCTCCCAAAAGTGCACTCGTATAATTACTCGAAGGGGATGCAAAGCTTAAAGGTGCCTTTTTATTTGTAGCAACTTGTTTAACTACACTAATAACCTCTTTTGTAGTATTCCCTAAAACAATAGGTTTGTTAGCCTTAATAATTCCAGCTTTTTCTCTTGCAATTTCAGTTAGAGTATTCCCCAAAATATTTTGATGATCTAGTGCTACATTGGAAATTACAGAGAGTTCTGGATCAATAATATTTGTGGCATCTAACCTGCCCCCTAATCCAGTTTCAATAATTGCAATATCTACCTTATTAGTTGCAAAGTAATCAAAGGCAAGTGCCGTAGTCATTTCAAAAAATGAAATACCAATTTCACTAAAGTCACTCTTATTGTAATCTACAAATTGCACTACATCAGCTTCGGGAATCATCTCTCCATTAAGCTTAATTCGCTCTCTAAAATCTTTAAGATGAGGTGAAGTATATAATCCCACATTATACCCTTGTTCTTGGAGAATAGAGGCTAGTAAATGACAAATAGATCCTTTGCCATTTGTACCCGCAATATGTATGGATTTGAATTTATTTTGAGGATCATTGAGTTTAGAACATAAAGCTGTAATGTTTCCCAGATCTTCTTTATACGCAGACTGTCCAACTCGCTGAAATGAAGCTAATTGCTGAAACAACCAATCTACGGTTTCTTTATAGGTCATATGAAGGTTCTTACAGAGAATGAATTAGAAAAGAAATCTATTGTTTTCTGAAATTGTAAGTAATACTTCCTATTTGTATGGGTTCCGCATTCGCATCGGCAAGCCAAGTAGTACTAAGTGCAGCTGCTTTGGCTTCTCTTACTAAACAAGGAGAAGTATCGGTAGTGTTTTTTAAATCTAATTCTGCTTTGTAAGTCTGTCCGTCGCCATTAACCCAAACTCTAATAACTACGAGCCCAGTTTCTTTACAAGAATAATCTGGCTTGGGTTTACGAATAGCTTTCCTGTCGCCTAAGTCATAACCATCAGAAGAGTTTCCTTCGCCACCTATAGCCTCTTCTGCTCCTTCTATGGAACCATTAAGTGCACCTTGAGCACCTAGCGTATCTGTTGTTCCAGCTTGGGTAGATTCAGGACTTTGAAATAAGCTTGAGAGTGCTTGTTGTAATTCGTCGCTTGCTTTAGGCTTTACTTCTTCTTCTTTTACTTCGGGTGTTTTCTCTTGAGCAACAACAGATTCTATTTCTTGGACAATAGAAGGTGCCTCTTCAAGTTCCTGCGTTAAAACCTCATCCGAAATTTCTGTAAGTTCATCGGGAGTGGACTCTTCAACAGTTTCCACTTGTTCTAAAACTTCGGTAACTACTTCTTCTGACTGGTTTATTTCGTCTCCCATCCCACTCTCAACATAACCAAATTCAATGGCGATACCTTCTTCCACTTTAGGGTCCATGTATTTTAAGCCAAATGAATAAAAAACAAATACCAAAAGAACATGTACCAGGAAAGTTCCCAGAGCTGCTCTTCTTTTGTATTTATCTTTTAAAAAACTCATTTCTTTTGTTGGGTAGCCAATACAATTTTAAACTTATTTCTGTAAGCAATATCCATAACCGCTACAGCATGTTCAATTGCAACAGATTTATCAACTCTTAAAACAACTACTTTTTCATCTTGACCTGTAAGTCTATCTATTAAAGCAGACTCAATGTACTTCAGCTCAATGAGTTCCTTATCTATATAGTATTCTAAGTTTTCGTTTATAGAAACAGATACTCTTTGTTTTTTAACGGTTTGAGCGGTACTGTTGGGCAATACTAAATCCAATGCATTAGTAGTAACTAAAGTAGAGGTTAGCATAAAGAAAATCAACAATAAAAAAACAATATCAGTCATAGAAGACATACTGAATACTGCACTAACTTTATTTCTAGATTTTAAAGCCATACTTATTTAGATTTGGCGATAATTTCTATAAAATCTGCGGTAGCTTCTTCCATTTTAAAAGTAGCACGCGTAACTTTAACTACTAGATTATTGTAAGCTAAAAAGGCAACAATACCAACTATTAAACCGGCTACAGTAGTAGTCATAGCAGTGTAGATACCTTTAGAAAGCATCTCTACATCTATTTGTCCACCAGCACTAGCCATTTCATGAAAGGCTAAAATCATTCCTATTACGGTACCTAAAAAACCAATCATTGGAGCTGCACCAGCAATAGTTGCTAAAGAAGCTAAATTGTGTTCTAATTTATAGACCTCCAAATTCCCTTGACGCTCCATAGCCTCTTGAATATCTTTTGAACTTCCGCTTTTAGATAGAGTCCCTTTAGCAATTAAACTTGCTACTGGAGAAGCAGATCGTTCACAAAGTGTAAGAACAGAATCAACTTTATTATCCGAAAGGTAATCGGTCACTTTATTCATAAAGTGAGGATCCTCTTTCATTGCTTTTTTAAGCATTTGAAAACGCTCTACAAAAAGATAAACAGTTAGAATAGATAAGACTCCTAGAGTCGTCATAATAATCTGACCACCTAAACCACCGCTGGTAATAAGCTCAATGATAGAAAGCGTTTTTTCTGAAGGCTCTGTATTAGGAAGCAAGTCGAGACCTAAAGAATCTACTGCAAGAGGAATTTGAAACAAAATAGTATTCATAAGAGTGTTAATTATTCTGTAGAGAACGTAAATAAATTAAAGAGATTGTATCAAGATATAAGTTCCTGCACCTGCAAAGTAACCTATAAGAGCTAAGATAGAAATCTTTTTTAGATACCAGACGAAATCTATCTTCTCTAATCCCATTACTGCTACACCTGCGGCAGAACCAATAATTAAAGCAGAACCACCTGTACCAGCACAGAATGCTAAGAACTGCCAGAAGACACCATCTTTAGCAAAATCACCTGTTTCTGCAATTTCATACATACCCATAGAACCAGCTACAAGAGGAACATTATCTACAATAGCAGAGAACAAACCAATAACGATATTAATAGCATATACATTACCTGCAAATAAGTCATTTAAACTTCCAGCCATTAGTACTAATTGTCCAGCAGATTGTAATCCGGCAACTGCTAATAATATACCTAAGAAAAATAACACACTCGCTGTATCTACTTTCCTAAGTACTCCAATAACAGAAAGTTGAGATTTATCTTCAGAATTTTTACTACTGTGAATGATTTCCGTTACAGCCCATAATACTCCTAAGCTCAACATCATACCCATAAAAGGAGGTAAATGCGTAACCGTTTTAAATATAGGAACGAATAATAAACCAGCAACTCCTAAGAAGAAAATTAAGTTTCTTTCGAATTTGGTCGTTGGATTAGTATAGTGCTCAATCCCATCCATACGTTTAGGTCTAGTAATATTTCCTTTCATAGTGAATGTTAATATTATAAGAGGCACTAGCATAGCAACTAAACTTGGGATAAACAAGCTTGTAATAATAGTCATTGTACTCAACTGTCCACCAATCCACAACATGGTTGTAGTAACATCTCCAATAGGAGACCAAGCACCACCTGCATTGGCAGCAACTACAACAATACCAGCAAAGAACCAACGGTCGTGTTTATCGTCAATTAATTTTCTCAAAAGAGAAATCATTACAATAGAAGTTGTTAAATTGTCTAAAGCAGCAGAGAAGAAAAATGTTAAAACACTAATAATCCACAATAATCTCACTTTTTTAGTAGTGGTGATTTTATCGGTAATAATAGCAAAACCCTCGTGTGCATCAACCAATTCAACAATTGTCATTGCTCCTAAAAGGAAGAATAAAATACTAGATATTTCACTAAGGTGATGTAATAACTCTTCTTCTATAAAGTGTGTTTCAGCACCAGTAAACACGAAAAGTGTCCACACTAATACACCTGTTATAAGTGCAGAAGCAGCTTTATCAATTTTTATAGGATGTTCGAATGCAATGGCTGCATATCCGAGAACAAAAACAACAATCATTAAAATAATAAACATAATT
>CAJWJW010000117.1 GCA_913041775.1 uncultured Flavobacteriales bacterium | reverse complement strand
AATAAAGATATGTCGGTAAATATTATAATTAGTAGGGAGATAGTCTCTTTAAGAGTCATACCAAATGTTATTTTAGCTGTTTTCACCCGAGCTCTCATTAAGCTCAAATTAAAGAGAAATGGAACATGAAAATTAAAAATAAATTAATCAAACTTGATTGGATAGCTAAAGCTCAATTTGGAATTGATTTACGCAAGCTATTTACAGCTTTCTTTAGAATACCTATATATATCAAAGATTTGATTATATTTAGGCGCAACTTCAGTGGTGAACTTAAACTGGTTCCAAGCTTACATGATAGATATGCATCAAATGGCGATTATGAACATGAGTACTTTTGGCAAGATCTTCATGTTGCCCAATATGTTTATAATAAAAATCCAGAAGTACATTTGGATATTGGTTCTAGGATAGACGGCTTTATATCAAATCTTGCAACATGCATGAAGGTTACGGTTTTGGATATCAGAGAGCAGACAGTAAAAATTCCCAATGTTTTTTTTGAACAAGCAGATCTTATGGATTCATCTTCTATATCTAGCTATGTAAATAAGTTTGCTAGTATTTCTTGTTCTTACATAAAGTGATTACGTCGTTTGATTCATAAAAATTAAAGGCTTTAACTCCTAATGGAGAATGTTGTCTATATAGCTTGTGTAAGGCATTTTGAGTTTTACAATTATTGTTTATACCAAAAAAAGCCATCTCTAAGGAGATGGCTTTTTTGAAATAGATAAATAACTAGTCGGTTATAACAACCTTCTTAGTAATTGTAGTTCCATTTTGTTCTAGTTGAATAAAATAAATCCCAGCTTTAAGATTAGGGTAAAGACTATTCAGTTGAACACTGTTTTTAGTAGCATCTAGATTTAATACTTCAGTAGCTAAAGTAGCTCCGTATACATTACTTAATGCAATTTTTATAGTAGCTTTTTTGTAAAGCTCAAATTCTATTGTTACATCTCCTTGAGATGGATTTGGGTAAATAACTAGATCTCCAAAGATTATTTCTGATAATGAAACTTCATTTGAATTACTCACAATAAAGTTATCCAGATACAACCAGTTTCCATTTTCACCAATCAATTCAAATTTAATTTGAACGTTTTTTTCTCCTGCAAGAGTACTTAAACTCACTTGGAATCTTTCCCATTCATCTTCTATAGGTACAAATGGTAAGAAGACATTGAAACCGTCATTAGTGATTAAAGACTCTGTGTCGTAGTTTTTCTTAGAGACCCAAGTTCTACCACAGTCATCGCTTATATACACTCTTAAGTTATCGTTAGTGCCGATATTCTTTCGAGCATATGCAATATCATAATAAGCATTAATAGGCGCAGTAGCATTGCTTAAATCAATCGTTGGAGTAATAAGAGTATGTCTATCACCTTCACGAGTAAATGAGGCACTTCTAATTCTAAGAGCTGCATTATTAACACCTTCATCAATTCCAGTAATTGTTGGACTTGCTGCTTCAGTGGTTCTGTTCCATGTAGGATCTATTTGCGAACTTATCAACCAGTTCCAGCTTTCTGTAGGGAAAGTAGGGAATTCAGTAGATTCAAAATTCTGTATATAAGGGAAAGACATATTTGCCTCATCATCAGTAACGGTGATATAGGCTTCTTTTAATAAAGATCTTTCACCTGCAGAATTAGTAGAGCTTAAAGTAATAGTAAAGAATCCTGCTTCTAAGAAAATAATATCTTCAGGATTTTCTTCTATAGAGCTTGCTGGAGTTCCTCCTTCAAAGGTCCATTCGTAAGTCACTAGACTGTCTAGCGAATAATCTACATTGTATGTTTCGTTAAAGAACGAATAAGCATCTCCAGGGCATCCATAAATATAGTCTGCAGTAAATTCTGGTGTAGGTGTACATACTGAAGAAATATAGTCATCATTTGTCCCCGTAGCAATTAAGTTAGTTTCCGAAACCAATACTGATCTAAATTCATCTATTGCAGAGCGCATTCTGTCTCCTTGTAGTAAAGAGAACATGTTCATGCAGTTATCGTCGCTATAATCCATGTAATTCATAAACATTTCTCCATTTAGTTGAGAAATAATCTGAGTCGTTGCGTCTGGTGTACATCCAGAGTTAATGCTATCTCCACCAATTACGCTAATACGGTATGGGTAGTCATTTAAACAGATACCAAAGTTTGGTTCTTCTGCTGCTGGTGTATCATTTACATAATCAGTACCACATGTAGCATCTCCCCAAATATGACGTAAGTTTAACCAGTGACCAGCTTCGTGTGTTAATGTTCTACCAACTTGAGAAGAGGCAGTACCAATAGATCCACAATAATCATCTCTTAATATAACTCCATCTGTTGCTGCATTACTCCACAATTCGTCAGGAAATTGTGCATAGCCTAAAATTGTACCGTAGCTAGTTTCTTTGTCTATATCCTTTACTACCCATACATTAAAGTATTTGTATGGATCCCATTGGATAAGTTCTTTAACGTTGTTGTTTGCAGTTGAAGTAAGTTGAGAAAATGTACGAGTTACGCCTTGTGTACAATTTCCTTCTGGATCTAACTGAGCTAATCTGAATTCGATTTTTGCATCTCCAGCATATGCTTTAAAAGGATCAGGAGTTAACTCGCTATCCTCATTTAAATAAGCAAAATCCTCATTTAAACTTCTCATTTGATCTTCAATCTGTGCAAATGAAATGTTTTCATTTCCTCCTTTATGGATGATATGAAAAACTACAGGGATCACATAATTGTCAGAATTCTTCACTCCACTCGCTTCATTTTCTTGTTGAAGCTTGTTAAAAGCGTTAAACTTTCTTTCTATTTCCTTGGCTACTTCTGGTCGTTCAGAGTTTAATTCGTCACGATGTTCCATAGAACCACACCAGTTTTGAGCCGATGCTGTTGAGATAACCGTAAATAAGCTAAATGTAATTGCTATAAGCTTTTTCATTTGTTATGAGATAGTTACTTGTTGATTAATTGTATTGCTCACTATGTGGAGCAGTCCGCATATTAAGGATTACAAATATACATATTCTTAATAAATTGACTGCTAAGTCCATTTAATTTTTATTCTTAGCGTACCAAGCGCTATAAACCTCGTATTTTTTCTATTTTTACATACAATGAGAAAGAAGATAAAAAACAAAGAACAAACGGCTAAGTCACCTAATTTAAAGGAACTCAAAAGCACAATAATCGATTTGTGTAATGCAACAGTTAAGCCTGTAACGTTTAAAGATATCTGTAGCGAGCTACAGGTAAAAGATAAAATTGCCAAACACCAGACCTCGTTTATCATAAAAAACCTTGTTATTGAAGGTGTAATTAAAGAAATTGGGCATGGTAAGTATGGTGCAAATAGCACTCAAGAATTTTACGAAGGTAAAATAGAAAAAATCACTTCAGGTGCTGGGTATGTAATTTGCGATGGTATGGGTCAAGATGTTTTTGTGTCTGCAAGAAATGCAGGGCAAACATTAGGTGGCGACATTGTTCGTATTGTACTTAGTGGAAACCATACCGGAAAAAACCCTGAAGGTGTTGTAGTTTCAATCGTAAAACGTGGAAGAACTACTTTTGTAGGGAATATGAGAGTAGATGCCCGCCATAGTTTTATGACGCCTGACAATTCTAGAGTTGGAACAGATTTTTATGTTCCTAAAGATAAATTGAATGGTGCTAAAAATGGAGATAAAGTACTTGTTACCTTATTAGATTGGCCTAAAAAGGCAAAGAGCCCTTTTGCTGAAGTTACTACTGTAATCGGTGCTGCAGGAGAGCATAATGCTGAAATTCATGCTATTTTAGCAGAATTTGGTTTGCCTTATGAATTTCCAGAGTCTGTAGAGGCTTTTGTAGAATCTATCCCAGAAACTATTTCTGAGGAGGAAATTAGCAAGCGTAGAGATATGCGTGAGGTTTTAACCTTTACAATTGATCCGCACGATGCAAAAGATTTTGATGATGCACTTTCTATTCAAAAACTTGAAGATGGAAATTGGGAAATTGGTATTCATATAGCCGACGTTTCTCATTACGTACAAGAGGGAACTTCATTAAACGACGAAGCTTACGAAAGAGCTACTTCCGTATATCTGGTAGATCGTGTGGTTCCTATGTTACCCGAAAAATTATCTAATAAGGTTTGCTCACTTCGACCTAATGAAGAGAAACTTTGTTTTTCTGCCATTTTCACCATCAATGATAAAGCAGAAGTGCTAAACGAATGGTTCGGTAGAACAGTTATTTATTCTGATCACAGATTTACCTACGAAGACGCTCAAGAAATAATTGAGAAGAAGGAAGGGAAGTTTGTAGATGAAATTTTACTAATGGATAAGCTCGCTAAAATTATGCGGGCTAAACGTATAGAGGAAGGAGCAATTACTTTCGATAGAGTAGAGGTGAAGTTTCAGTTAGACGAAAAGAAAAACCCAACGGGTGTTTACTTTAAGCAAGCCAAAGACGCTAATAAACTCATTGAAGAGTATATGCTGTTGGCCAATAGAAAAGTGGCTGCATTTATTGGAAAAGCAGCAGATGGAACACCTAGTAAAAAACCTTTTGTTTATCGTATTCACGACGATCCTGATCCAGAGAAAATCAACAATTTTTCAACTTTTGTAAATCAGTTTGGTCATAAAATGAATTTGCAAACGCCAAAGGA
>CAJWJW010000116.1 GCA_913041775.1 uncultured Flavobacteriales bacterium | reverse complement strand
GTGCTCATCGTCTCCGATAAGGTTTCTGTTAGGGTCTGCAGATAAGGTAGTCTTACCTGTTCCAGATAAACCAAAGAATAAAGCTGTATCACCTTCATTTCCAACATTAGCAGAACAGTGCATAGAAAGCACATTCTTTTGAAAAGGAAGAATAAAGTTTAATGCAGAGAAAATTCCTTTTTTGATTTCACCTGTATAACCAGTCCCACCAATTAAGATCACTTTTTTAGTAAAGCTTAAAATAGCAAAGTTATGTAGACGTGTGCCATCCAATTCTGGGTCTGCCATAAAGCCAGGTGCATTCATTACAGTCCACTCAGAATCGAAATTCTCGATCTCTGTTTCTGTAGGACGAATAAACATATTATCTGCAAACATATTAGACCAAGGATATTCATTAACTACCGTTAAAGAAAGTTTGTGAGTATCACCAGCACATGCAATTGCATTTCTAGCGTATAATTCTTTAGTTGATAAATAGTCAACTACTTTAGAGTATAGATTATCGAATTTAGCTTTATCAAATGGAAGGTTTACATCACCCCACCAAACAGAGTTTTCTGTTATATGGTCTTTAACAATAAAACGATCCTTAGGAGAACGACCAGTGAATTCACCAGTATCAATCGCTAAAGCGCCGGTGTTAGAGTATATTCCCATTTCTTTTTCTACTGAAATAGATGCTAAAGTCTCAGACTTTAAATTCCAATGAACAGTTGCATCTTTAATACCGAAGTCGGCAATAGATTGTTTTGATGCTCTTAGTCCTTTCTCAATATTCATTTTTAAATCTTTTTGTTTTTAAAAACTAAATAGTCTGCAAATTTATCTAATTCTTTGTAAATACAGTAATCGGAGTATTTACTTTTTAACAATTTTTTTCACTAAGTATTCAAAAAAAAACTCCCACTATTAAAGTAGGAGTTTTGTCATTATTTTGAAATTTCTTTATTTATAAGCGTTTGCTCGTGCTCAGAAAATTCAGCTAGTAAAAGCGTTCTGTTTTCTAGGTCGAACAATAAGTTATAGGAATCTTTTACAGTGGAGAATTTTATTTTATGATCTGTTATCAAAGATAAAAATTCTGTCATTTGTGCAACAGAAATACATTCTCTATTAGAAAATGCAAGTATTAGTCGATAACGTTGTTGGTCGTTGTGTTGTGCCTCAATATTTTCATATAAGCCGTCGAAACGATCTTTAGATATTGCTTCATTACAATCTGCAGCAAATACTGAGAAGCTTAATGAAAATGCAGCAACTAGTCCTAAAATACTTTTCATAATCTGTTTTTTTTAATAAATGATTAGAATACAAATCTATAAAATTTTGCCATATATTGGCTGCTCTTATAAATAAAGAACATGGCAAAGAAAATATTTATGATTGGTGCGGGTCGTTCTGCATCCTCTCTTATACAATACCTTGTAAACGAAGCTGATTCGAATGATTTTGAGATCACTATTGGAGATAGAGACCTATCCTTAGTAGTAGATAAAATTGGTATCAATCCTCGTGCACAAGCAATAGATTTTGACGTTTTTAACGATAGCCAACGAATTGAAGAGATTCAAAAGGCAGATATCGTAGTTTCAATGCTTCCTGCAAGTCTACATTTTAAAGTTGCTCAGGATTGTGTTAAATACGGTAAAAACTTAGTTACTGCTTCCTACGTTTCAGATGAAATTAAATCGCTCAATGCAGAAGCAAAAGAAAAGGGTGTTTTATTACTAAATGAAATTGGCCTTGACCCTGGAATAGACCACATGTCTGCGATGAAAATAATTGACCAGATAAAAGCCAAAGGTGGAGAATTAAAAAGCTTTAAATCTTATTGTGGTGGCTTAGTAGCTCCAGGATCTGACACGAATCCTTGGAAATATAAATTCACTTGGAACCCAAGAAATGTTGTTTTAGCTGGACAAGGAACTGCACAGTATATTCAAGATGGTGATTTAAAGTACATCCCTTACGGGCAATTATTTAAAAGAACTTACGCACTTTCTGTACTTGAATATGGCGAATTTGAAGCTTACGCAAATAGAGATTCTCTTTCTTATAGAGAAATTTACAAACTCGAGAATATTCCAACTCTATTAAGAGGTACCTTAAGAAGACCTGGTTACGGAGAAGCTTGGGATTTGTTTATCCAATTAGGAATGACAGACGATAGCTTTAAAATGAATGTTACTGGAATGACGTATAAGGACTTCTTTGTTTCGTTTATGGATAAAACTGATTTAAGTATTCAGGATTACTTAAAAGCTACTTTCGATACAAACTCAACTGTATTTAAGAAAATTGAATGGTTAGGGTTCTTTAAAGACGAAGCAATAGATTTAGAATTTGCGAGTCCTGCAGAAGTTTTACAAAAATTACTTGAGGTAAAATGGCTTTTAGAAAAAGAAGATAAAGACATGATTGTTATGCAACATCAGTTTATCTACACACTAAACAAGACAAATCACGAGTTACATTCTTCTTTTGTTATTATAGGAGAAGACCAGGTTTATACAGGTATGGCAAAAACGGTTGGTTTACCAGTTGGAATTGCAACTAAGTTAATATTAAACGGTCTTATAACTGGAAGTGGGGTAAAAGTTCCCGTAAGTGAGGATATTTACAATCCTGTACTCAAAGAGTTAGAGGAATATGGAATTAAATTTATTGAGGAAGAAATCAACTAATTATAAGCCTAAATAAAAATCTATAGTTAGATCGATATACGTTTTTGTGTATTTTTTTTCTAAAGTATAAATACAAAGCTCCGACATAACTGTTGGAGCTTTTTCTTTTGAAAAAAGTAATAAATGTCGAATTACTTTACTTTCTATATTAGACTTAACAAGAGTCTGCTTTTTCAAATAAAAGGATTCTTTTAGCGCAAGGTCAATTAGTACTTCTGCCTGATCAATTGGTAATACACAAGCTAGCTCAGAATTTTCTGTACCAAACTTCTTCCAAAGACTCAATAAGTCTTCAATTTTAAAATCTACTTGGTGCCTAGCTTTGTTGCGCTTAGCATCCTCAGCTTCTAGTGCTTTTGAAAAATAGGGTGGATTAGAGATAAGTAAATCGTACTTCTTATCGCAGCTCCATAAATTAGCATCTGTGTGATTCAAATCTATTCTATTTCCCCATTTACTATTGGCTATATTTCCTTTGGATTGAAGGAAAGCATCTTCATCAATTTCTAATGCTGTAATTGAAACTTGAGAGTTTTTTTGAGCCATCATTAAAGACAATAAACCAGTACCTGCTCCAATGTCTAAAATTGACTTATAGCTAGAGCTCATTTTCAACCAAGATCCAAATAGAATGCTATCAGTTCCAATTTTCATGGCAGTTTTATCCTGATTAATGCTAAACTGCTTAAATTTAAAGCCACTCATAATGTTACTCTTTAGATTTAAAGTAGGCGTTTAGAACAATAGTAGCCAGTATAATTATGGCACCTATATAAAACTCTATAGACATGATTTCTGATTCGCCAAAAATCAACAAGGCTAATAAAATAGCATAAATAGGCTCTAAATTAACGCTAATACTTACCGTAAACGGACTCAGTTCTTTAAGAACTAAGGTTCCGTACATAAAGGCAATTGCCGTACAAATAATTCCTAATACTAGAATGTAAACCCAATCTATTCCAGTTGGTATGATTTGCAGAACATTGAAATCACCTTTTAAAACAAAATACAATAGCATAGCAATACTACCACCTAACATCTCGTTTAACGTTATCGTAAATGCACTGTTATGTTTTATAAGCTCTGCATTCCATACAGAGAAAATAGCCGCCAAAAAAGCAGAAAGTACACTCAAAGTAATACCTAGTGTATAATTACTTTCGAATGTAAAGATGATTGAGATACCTAGGATTACAAAAAAGCCTAAGACTACCTCGTATAACTTAATCTTTGTTTTAGTAATAAGCGGTTGTAAAATAGAAACAAAAAAGGAACAGGATGCTAAACAACAAAGTGTTACGGATATATTAGAAACTTTTAAAGCTTCGAAGAAACTTGCCCAATGTGCAGCAGTTATAACACCTACTGCAATCATTTGCCAGCGATATTTTGTTTTAACAAATTCTTTTTTTCGAAATAATAACATACTAGCTAAAGCCAAATAGGCAATTAGCATTCTATCGATTACAATAGAGGAGGAGGGCATAGAAATTAACTTCCCTAAAATCCCCGTTATCCCCCATATTAATATGGTGATATGAAGGACTATATAATAATGTAGTTTCTTAGTTAATTTCATAGTTCAAAAAAAAGGTCTCGTATAAATGTACGAGACCTTAATATGTAAATTATAATAAAACTTATACGTTTGCAATCTGTTCAGAAATATAAGTGCCTTTAGCAAGCTTGTCTTTAATTTCAGCGAAAGACTTAATAGTATAGTCTACTTCTTCTTGAGTGTGTATAGCGGTAGGAATTAAACGAAGTAAAATTACTCCTTTAGGAACAACTGGATAAGTTACAATAGAACAGAAAATACTGTAATTTTCTCTTAAATCGAAAGTTAAATTTGTTGCTTCTCCAACTCCACCCGAAAGGTATACAGGAGTAACAGCAGATTGTGTATTTCCTAATTCGAAACCAGCATTTTTTAAACCTGATTGTAATGAATTCGCAATCGCCCAAAGTTTATCTTTTTGCTC
>CAJWJW010000115.1 GCA_913041775.1 uncultured Flavobacteriales bacterium | reverse complement strand
ATGAGCGTCAAAAAACGGAAGAACGAAAAAAACGTCATCTCGATCCAGAGAAGCGTAGTGAAGACCGTAAGAGAGCAGCTGAAAATAAAAAAGGCTATTCTACTTATGTAAAAAAACGTACGAATACTACTTTTAGTAAAGCGAAAGAAGATAGTGTCCCAGACGATAAAATGCGGATTAATAAATTCTTAGCTACCGGAGGGACTTGTTCTCGTAGAGAAGCAGAGAAGTTTGTTACAGCAGGTGCTGTTACCATTAACGGTAAAGTAGTTACTGACTTAAGCTATAAAGTTTCCCCATCTGACTTGGTTAAGTTTAATGGCGAAACAATTCGCGGTGAAAAGAAAAAATACATTCTTTTAAACAAGCCTAAAGATTTTATCACGACTACTTCAGACGATAGAGATCGTAAGACGGTAATGCAGTTGGTAGAAAATGCCTGTACAGAGAGAATTTACCCAGTAGGGAGATTAGATAGAAATACGACTGGTTTACTATTGTTTACGAACGATGGAGAACTGGCTAAGAAATTAGTGCATCCTAAGCACGGTGTTCGTAAAATTTACCACGTATCTTTAGATAAGAAATTAGCAAAGCATCATTTAAATGCCATCGCTAACGGTATTACTTTAGACGATGGTCCTGCTCCGGTAGATAGTATTTCCTTTATAGAAGGAGAGCCTCACACACAAATAGGTATCGAGTTACATATTGGAAGAAACCGAATCGTAAGAAGAATTTTCGAAAGTTTTGGTTACGAAATACTTACCCTCGATAGAGTTGTTTTTGGTAACCTTACCAAGAAAGATGTAAAAAGAGGTTCGTGGAAAAATCTAGACAAAAAAGAGCTAGACCTTCTACGAATGTTGTAAAATATAATTTTAGTACTTTCAACGTTTCATATAAACGTTGAAAGTGTTTTTTTTAAACAGTTACCTAATATCCTGTTGTTTTCTGCGTTTGTTTATTGAAATTTTAGAATTTGAAACAAAACAAAACAAATAAAACCTTACTACTGCTTTCTGCGCTAGTAATAGGAATCGCAACTTTGTGGTTTACCAATGGTTTGGTAAAAGACATTAAAAGTGAGGAACGTACCAAAGTAAAAATTTGGGCAAAGGCTACCGAACAAACTACACATATAGATAACCTAGACGAAGATATTAGCTTTGTATTTGAGGTTATTAATCACAACAATACCATTCCTGTAATCCTTACAGACGACCTTGGTAAGATTCTTTATCACAAAAACTTCCCTTTTAAAAAAGTCGAAAAAGAAGGTTACTTAAATCGACAACTATTCCTTATGAAGGCCAGTAGCGAGCCTATAGTTTTTGAATATGCCGATGGTAAAGAAAATAGAATCTATTATAAAGACTCTATTATCCTGACTAGATTAAAATACTTCCCTTATGTAATTTTACTTGTGGTAGCTTTGTTTATTTTAATTGGCTATTTAGCATTTAGTGCATCCAGAAAGTCTGAACAAAATAAAGTATGGGCTGGTATGGCAAGAGAAACTGCACATCAGATAGGTACGCCTTTATCTTCGCTTATGGGTTGGGTAGCCTTATTGCAAGTAAAACCAGGGGTAGATGATATTGCACTGGAAATGAACAAAGATATTTTGCGTCTGCAAACTATTGCCGAACGATTTTCTAAAATTGGTTCCCAGCCGGAATTGTCTAATGTAAATATAAGTAAGGTTCTGGAGCGCTCTTTTAACTATATGAAAGATCGTTCTTCAGTAAAAGTCAATTATAATTTCGATGTGAACTCTGCATTTTTTGCAAATATAAATCTACAACTTTTTGCTTGGGTAATAGAAAACATCCTTCGTAATGCTATAGATGCAGTACAGCAAAAAGGGAGCATTAGATTGAGTATAAAAGAAGAAAATAAAAAGATTTTTGTAGATATTACAGACAGTGGTAAAGGGATTAAGCCAAGCCAGCTAAAGACTGTTTTTGAACCTGGTTTTACCACCAAGAAAAGAGGTTGGGGCTTAGGGCTTTCTCTAGTAAAACGTATTGTAGAAGATTATCATAAAGGCCAAGTTTTTGTGCTGTGCTCCGAATTAAATAAAGGGACAACCTTTAGAATAATCCTAAATAAAGCTTAATGGCAGGGATTTATATACACATCCCATTTTGTAAACAAGCCTGCAATTATTGTGATTTTCATTTTTCTACTTCTTTAAAAATGAAATCTTCTTTTGTCGCTGCTTTACTAATGGAGATAGAATTAAGGAAGTCGGTTTTTGAAAACCAAAGTATAGAAAGTATCTATCTCGGTGGGGGTACACCATCGCTTTTAAATGCTAATGAGCTTACACTCATATTTGAGAAATTAGCTTCCAGCTTTTTTATAAGCCCAGATGCAGAAATTACACTTGAAGCGAATCCAGATGATTTGAGTTTTGAGAAAATCCAAGAGCTAAAAAAAACACCAGTTAATAGATTGAGTATCGGTATACAGTCTTTTAGAGAAGCGGATTTAAAATTTATGAATCGTGCCCATACTAGTTCAGAAGCATTAAGCTCTATTAATATGTGTAAGGAAGCTGGGTTTAACAACTTAACCATCGATTTAATTTATGGTACGCCTGGTATGGATGAGAAAGCTTGGCTAGAGAACCTCCACACAGCATTCAAATTAAATATCCCACATATTTCATCTTATGCTTTAACAGTTGAAGAGAAAACACCTTTACATTATCAAATACTTGCGAATAAAATCTCTGAGCTAGATGAACAGCAGTGTGCTTTACAGTTCGAGATTCTAATGGCTGAGATGAAAAATAATGGGTATGAGCAATATGAGATTTCTAACTTTTGTAAGCCGAATTCATATAGTAGACACAATAGTTCATATTGGAAAAAAGATAATTATTTGGGCTTAGGTCCTTCGGCACATTCTTTTTTAGGTGATAAGCGCTTGTGGAATGTATCTAATAATGGCAAGTATATTAAATCTCTAAAAGAGGGTATACTTCCTTTGCAAGAGGAGTGTTTAACTGTGCGAGATCGTTATAATGAGTATGTAATGACTTCCTTACGTACCAAATGGGGCTGCAGTTTACAAGTAATTGAAACTGATTTTTCTTTAGAATTCGCTAATTATTTTAAAGAAGAAATAAAGAGCTATGTTGTGCAAGGGTATGTAAACTTAGAAATGGAAGTTTATTATTTAACCGAGTCGGGTAAATTGCTTGCCGATAGAATTGCATCAGATTTGTTTAAGGTATAATTTAGCAACATGAATAAATATTTTCTCTATTTAATCACTTTTTGTGCTTTTTTGAATTCTTGTTCCACAGATTTTAAAGAGCACCAGCTTCCTATAAAAACGTATTCTATTTACTGTGATTCGATTGAATTTAATTCAATTCACCAAGATTTTAAGTCTAACCGATATATCAAGGCTCGCTTAAGTTCTGGGGAGGTTAAAACAGAGGTTAAACTTCGTATGCGTGGAGATTCCTCTCGAGAATACCCAAAAAAGTCATTAAAAGTAAAGACGTTAAAAAAGGATCTTGTTCACGGTAAAAACATTTTTAATTTTAATGCAGAGTACAAAGACCAAAGCTTCAGTCATTCTTATATTTCATCATTAATTTTTAAAGAATTAAACTATCCGTGCTTCTCAAGTAATATGGCTCGTTTGTATATAAATGATGCTTTTCATGGATTGTTTTTGGAAATCGAAAATATGGATTCCAATTTCTTAGTTAAAAACAATCTTAATCCTAAGGGAGATTTGTACAAAGCAACCAAAGATGGTGCTTGTTTGTATTCTCAATCGGAGTTAGAAGATAAGTGGGAAAAAAAGTCCAATAAGAAAAAATCATGGTCGCCTCTAAGGAAATTGATACACGATCTTACACTTCTTAATCACTCTGATTTCGAGTCCTATATAAAGGAGAATTTCGATTATTCTAAACTCATCGACTACCTAGCCATAAATAATTTTATTGCCAACGGAAGTACCAATTACCATAACTACTATCTGTATAAAGATGTAGAAAATAATGGGAAATGGATGTTTATTCCATGGGATTTAGACAAAACACTTTCCTACTATAATTGGAAGCCTTTTGCATACCATTTCACCTCTAGCGATTGGGAAAACGACAATCCGATAATTGAGCGATGTTATTTAAGTGAAAGTATAAAAGCAGATGTAAGACAAAGGTTGTTAAGTTTTGAAAGCATTTTAGGCGCTGATTTTTACGAACCTATTTTAACTTCAATAGAAACGACTTTACAAAGTTTGGTTTTAGCGGATAAAACTGATAAAGTGAAGGCTGAAAAGCAGTGGACAAATGCAATTCGTACAGAACGTAGATTCTTGAAAAATAGAGTTCAAAAAGCACTTGCAAAAATGGAGGAATTTCCTTTTTCTTTTGAAGTGCACAAGACAGCATCCCTATTATCCATTCCTTTCTACCTATCTTGGGATAAAGCATCTGATAGTACAGATGTTTCTTATGAAGTTTACATTTCTAAAGACTTCTTGTATCAAGACTCGTTGACTACGCGTGTTTATAAAACCGATAAGTCTCAAATAAAAATTGAGGAAGACTTAGCCTTGGGCGATTATTTTTGGAAGGTTGTGGCCGTGAAAAATAAATTAAAGGTGGCTGGATTTAATTCTAAAAATAGCTTCCAATTAAGGAAAGGGACTCAGA
>CAJWJW010000114.1 GCA_913041775.1 uncultured Flavobacteriales bacterium | reverse complement strand
ACGTACTTGACTTACGGTTTGTTGAAGTTCTGTAATGTTTGCCATGAGTGTGTGAGATTTCGCTGCAAAATACAATAAAATGACTTGCTATTGAGCTAAATATTATGAAATACTTTGGTGTTTTTGTTTTGAAGTTTTAGGCTCATTTATTCAAGTTAGAAATCAAAATAAATAGCTCTCGACCTTTCCTAGCTTCTATAGAATTATAGGCCTTTTCGATAGATACATTCTTAAAGTGTTTTGTAAAAAACTCCAAATATTCTCGTTTTGAACCTCCGTATGGTGGCCTGTTACTGTACAATTTGTGATTAAATAATAGTCCTATAAGTTTTCCACTACCTCCAAGTAGCTCTTTCATTTTAACAACATAACTAGCTCTTAGATTTGGGTTTATAGCACAGAAAAAAGTTTGCTCAATAATTAAATCGTAGTTATTCGAATGTTCAAAGAAATCACTACAAATAAGATTAGACGATGGGAATTCAGGGTTTCTATTTTGGAAATTATCCAATGCTTCCCGAGCCCAATCTATAAGATGCACATTTGTAAATCCTTGAGAAACTAAATATTCAGCTTCGTAGCAATTTCCACAACCTGGAATTAAGATTTTTAGTTCTTTGTTTTCTAGATGATTAAAGTACTCTTTTAGTGGGTTTGAGATATGTCCTATATCCCAACCAGTATCGTTGGTGAGGTATCTATCGTTCCAAATTTTGTTGTTTAATTCCATACTTCAAAGTAACAAAGAATAGGCTTAAAAAGAGTTTTAAATTTCGCTCATTTTTATCTTGATGCTTAGCTTAATTACAATCAAAAAAATTGTTCTTTTGTAAGGCTTAAAAAAGAGAAAATTACTTCCTGTTTATTTAATTTAGAAAGCATAGATGATTAATTTCGAACGATTTGTATTAGATAATGGCTTAAAGGTTATTGTTCATCAAGATAAGAGTACGCCTATAGTTGCCTTTAATTTACTGTACGATGTAGGTGCTAGAGATGAAGATTCTTCTAGAACTGGGTTTGCACACTTGTTTGAACATTTAATGTTCGGTGGATCGGTAAATATTTCAGATTACGACGAGGTGGTCGAAAAGTCGGGTGGACAAAACAATGCTTTTACTTCTAACGATATTACCAATTACTATATAACCTTGCCTAAAGATAATTTGGAGCAAGCATTTCGCTTGGAGTCCGATAGAATGTTGAGTCTTGCTTTTACAACAAAAAGTTTGGAAGTACAGCGTCAGGTTGTCATAGAGGAGTTTAAACAAAATTACCTCAATCAGCCCTACGGCGATATTCACTTATTGCTCAGACCACTTGCTTATAAACACCATCCTTACCAATGGGCTACTATAGGTAAAGAGGTTTCTCATATTGAAGATGCTACTATGGAAGAGGTGAAAGCTTTCTTTTATAATCATTACGCACCCAACAATGCTATTTTGGTTATTGCAGGAGATGTAGAAGTAGATGAAATAAAAAGACTTTCTGAAAAGTGGTTTTCTCCTATTGAGTCTCGCGATGTTCCTAAAAGAAATTTACCAAAAGAACTTCGTCAGACCGAAGCTCGTATACTTTCTGTTGAAAGAGATGTGCCTGTAGATATTATTTACAAAGCTTTTCATATGTGCTCCAGAGACGATGCTAATTTCTTTGCATCAGATTTGATTTCTGATGTTTTATCTAGAGGGAATTCTTCAAGACTTTATGCAAGTCTAGTAAAAGACAAAAAACTATTTACCGATATCGATGCTTTTGTGGGAGGCGATTTAGATGCAGGTTTATTTTATTTTGGAGGTAAACTTGCTGCTGGTGTAAGCATGCAAGATGCTGAAGCAGGAATAGATGCCGAGACCAATAAGCTTAAAACGTTTTTGGTTTCTGATGACGAACTAACAAAAGTGAAAAATAAAGTTATTTCAGCTCATATGTTCTCCGAATTAAATGTGTTAAACAAGGCGATGAACTTAGCTACATCTGAGCTAATTGGAGATCCTAATTTGGTGAATAGACAATTAGAATTTTATGATGCAGTAAATTCTGAGCAGATAATGGAGATTGCTAAAGATATCTTCAGACAAGAAAATTCCAATACACTATATTACCACGCCAAATAGATGATTATGTTAGATAGAACGAAAGATTTAGAGTACAAGGATATTTTAATGCCTCACTTTTTGGAAGCCCAAAAATATAATTTGGACAACGGAGTAGAAGTCTATGCTATGGATGGTGGTGGACAAGACTTATGCCGTATAGAATTTGTTTTTGAAGCAGGAACTAAATTACAAAACAAACCACTTCAAGCTGCTATGTGTAACGCTATGCTTTTAGAAGGGACTCTAAATAAAACAGCTGCAGAGATTCACGAGAAAATAGATTTCTATGGTGCTTACACACATTTAGATATTAGTCCAGATAGAGCCGTAGTGAGTTTATATACACTTAATAAGTACTTCGATATTGTACTGCCTATTTTTGTAGATGCTATACATAATGCAAGCTTTCCAGAAGAGGATTTTTCATTGTTAATTGAGCAACTGAAACAGAGTTTTAGTATTAACTCCGAAAAAGTCGAGTTTAAAGCCCGAAATACTTTTTTTAAGCATCTATTTAGTGAGCATGCTTATGGTGTATCGGAAGTACTTACAGACTTTGATGCTATCAATAGAGAAGATTTAATTACTTTTCATAAAGAGCACTATAAAGTAGCCGTTTTTAAAGTTTATATAGCGGGTGAGTTACCAGGAAATACACAAGAATTATTTAATAAATTACTTGGTTCTTGGAAAGTAAAAGACTCCAATCCAATTGGTTCTTTTACAACTATAACCACTCCAGAAAAAATTCATATTGAGAAAAAAGAGGCTTTACAATCTTCAATTAGAATTGGTAGAGTTTGCTTTAATTCTGAGCACGGAGATTACCATGAGTTAAAATATTTATCGATTGTTTTAGGTGGGTATTTTGGATCTCGATTAATGAGTAATATTCGCGAAGACAAAGGACTTACTTATGGAATTGGTGCCATGTGTGTACAGCAAGAAGAAAGTGGATTCTTTAGTATATCTACCGAAGTAAAAGGAGAGAGTACAGGCTTGGCTTTAACTGAGATTTATAAAGAATTAAAACGTTTACGTGAGGATTTAATACATGAGGAAGAACTAGGCCTGGTAAAGAATTATATAATGGGTCAAATTCTTACTTCAGCAGATGGTCCTTTTGCGCAAGCTAGTTTATTGAAAAATATGCATATTCACGGTATTGGACTCGAATTTTACGATACTTATCAAGCCATGCTTAATAATTTAGATTCTGTATCTTTAAGAAATTTAGCAGTTAAATATTTAAAAGAAGAAGATTTATGCGAGGTTGTAGTTGGAAATATTTCCTTTTAGCTTTTAGCTTTCCCTTGAGCATTCTAGCTCAAGATTTTTCTTGGTGGAACGATATACATCAATGGGATGGAAATAGTCATTGGTCTTCATATTTAATTATGTCGCCTGCTTTTATGGGACCCAATGCTTTTCCTATTCCTTTCGCAGAACGTAAAAACACTAAAACGGAATTAGATTTAAATTTCAATAAACATTTTAACCAATGCGAGAAGAATTGGGATTTCTTTACTCGTTTTTCCTATCCTTTAGGAGAAAAGGCTTCCTTACGCTTGTCCGTGAATCCTATAGAGTATTTCGAAATGGATTCTTCAATCAGAGATGAACGTATTGCAAGAGATGAGTTTCCTAAAGGTTATGCTTCCGGCGACTTATTAGTCGAGATGAATGCTTTACTCTTCGAAAATGCACATTCGGAATTACTTTTTAACATAGGATTAAAAACTGCTTCTGGTTCTCAGTTTCGTAATGCTAGATATACAGACAGCCCCGCATATTATTTTGATCTTTCTTATCATCACGAGAAAACATTTTCTCCAGATTTTAAAATTGATGCTGGATTATTAATAGGTTTATATGTCTGGCAAACCTATATGGTAAATAACCGCCAAAATGATGCTATTCTCGCTGCTGCTTCAATGCGTATTCACTTTAAAGGTTTCCACTTACAAAATGACTTACGAGGGTTTAAAGGCTATTTAGATAATGGAGATCAACCTTTATTATATTCTATTAAATTAGTACGATCATGGGAATCTGTGCAATTGTCTTTAAGCCAACAATTAGCTTTAAACGATTACTCGTACAATACACTACAGGTTGGAATTAAATATACTTTTTACTAGGTATTTGGGAAAAATAAAAGGCGCCATTTGCGCCTTATTTTGAATTAAATCTAAGCCCCACACCTAGAATTTAATCCGCTATTGAAAATATATTTACTTACTATATAATTGCTTGATTTTGTATTTGCCTATACCTCTTAATGTAAGCTAAAGCCAAAAGGTTAACAAAAAATAAATATATTTTAAATATATTTCAAAGTCAATTGATAATCAGAACGTTAGCTTCTTGTTTTTGGGGTCTGATTGTGTCTATATTATCGAGTATTATGAGAAAAGATGATTTTTGAAGTTTACTTAACACCGAAACTTTCATCTAATTTGAATAATAATTTAGGTGTAGTTGAAAAAATAGTTAGTTCACTTGCTCTTCAATGATTTAAATTAGTATTATTGCGCCAAATTACAAGCACACATTTATGAAACGCATAAACGAGTACAAGAAGTTATTTAG
>CAJWJW010000113.1 GCA_913041775.1 uncultured Flavobacteriales bacterium | reverse complement strand
GCAGACCATTGCCTAGCCACTCGGCCATCCGACCCTAATTATAAGGTTGACAAATTTAACAATTTAGATAGCTTTTGCAAAGAATCTAATAGGAATTTCACACTTATCTTATTGCGTTCATTTCTACGCTAACTCTTTGCACATCGCCTTGAATAGGTGCTTTATGCTTAACCACCACAACCTTAGACTCTTTCACTGTTGGAAGCTCTGAGAGTAATCGATCTAAAATTCTCTGTGCTACATGCTCAATTAACTTAGAACGTATAGCCATTTCCTCTTGTACGATGCGCGAAATGGCTACATAATCTACAGTATCAGATAAATTATCACTTTTGGCTGACTTAGATAAATCACTTTTCACAGCTACATCAACACTAAAGTTGGTACCTATTAAACCTTCTTCCTCCATACACCCATGGTAGGCATAACATCGAATATCCTCTACGCGTATAATCCCCACAATTACTTTTTTATTGAGTTTAAAGCAACTTCTATTCGTCTTAAGACTTCCTTTTTTCCTAATAAAGCAGCTATATCGTTCATTGAAGCACCTGCACCTAAACCAGTAACCGACACACGGAAACCAGGCATAACAGCCCCAAATCCTAATTCTTTAGCCTCTAAGAAAGACTTGAAACAAGCACCGATACTTTCTGCATCAAACAAAGGAAGCTCTTTTAATAAACCACTCAGCTCTCTTATATGTTCAGGAGTTTGTTCTTTCCATTTTTTCTTAATGGTTTTCTCATCATACGAAGTAGGTGCCTCAAAAAAGTAAGGTCCTTCTTTTAATATATCCTGCACAAAAGTTGCACGCTCTTTCATCAAATCACAAACCTGAGCGATATACTCATTTTCTACCACTAGGTTTTCTGCCGCTAAATAAGGCTTTAACTGAGTTGCTAATTCAGATCCATTATGCATACGTAAGTATTGCTGATTGAACCAATTTGTTTTGTCAAAGTCGAATTTAGCACCCGCTTTACCAACACGTTCTAATGAGAAAGCTTGAATAAGTTCTTCCATAGAAAACAACTCTTGGGTAGTCCCGGGGTTCCAACCTAAAAAGGCAAGCATATTATTAAAAGCTCCTGGGTAATAACCTCTTTCTCTATAACCTGAAGACTGTTCGCCTGTTTCTGGGTTTTTCCAATTGGTAGGAAAAACAGGGAAACCCAAACGATCGCCATCTCTCTTAGAGAGCTTACCGTTTCCATCTGGTCGCAATATCAAAGGAAGGTGTGCAAACTCAGGCATCACATCTGCCCAACCAAAAAATCGGTACAACAACACATGTAATGGTGCCGAAGGCAACCACTCCTCTCCACGTATAACGTGCGAAATATTCATTAAGTAATCATCTACAACATTAGCCAAGTGATAAGTTGGCATACCATCAGATTTAAACAAAACCTTATCGTCTAGATTGTTTGTGTTTACACAAACCCAACCACGAATAATATCCTCAAATTTCACTTCCTCGTTACGAGGCATTTTTACACGAACTATATATTTATCTCCTGCATCCAATCGTTTTTTTACTTCTTCGGCAGAGAGGGTTAAAGAATTTTTCATTCCACTACGGGTAACCGCATTGTATTGTGGGGCAGCCATTCCTGCAGCTTTTAAACGCTCACGCATCTCTGTTAACTCTTCTGGAGTATCAAAAGCATAATAAGCATGTCCAGATTCGAGAAGTTGTTGGGCGTACTGACGGTACATGGGCTTTCGTTCCGACTGTCGATACGGTCCATTGTCTCCACCTACAGAAGCGCCTTCGTCAATGGTCATTCCACACCACTTTAGAGCATCAACAACATACTCTTCGGCTCCAGCCACATAGCGTGTCTGGTCGGTATCTTCTATACGTAGTAAAAAATCACCACCATGTTTCTTAGCAAACAAATAATTATAAAGTGCTGTTCTCACACCACCCATATGTAAAGGTCCAGTAGGACTTGGAGCAAATCGTACTCTTACGCGTCTATTTTCCATCTCAAGCTAAATTTTGGACTGCAAAATTACGAATTAATACTTTGTAGAATTGAAATTGATTTGAGGATTTAAATATTTCAGCATTAATTGTGTCCCGACAAGGTATTTAGTAGCTAATATTTCGAGTTTTCCATTTATCAGAAGCCTAATAATCACATCTATTTAATATATTTGCTTCATGATTTCGATAAAAAACACCCTTATTTCAGAAGACCTTTTAGAGAAGGAATTTGTTTGCGACCTGAGTGCCTGTAAAGGAGGTTGCTGTGTGGAAGGCGATGGAGGCGCCCCTTTAGATGAAAACGAACTCGATATACTCGAAAATATTTATGAGGATGTGAAACCTTATATGATCGAAAAAGGAATCCAAGGAGTTAAAGATCAAGGTAAATGGGTTGTTGGTGAAGATGGAGGGAAAGAAACCCCTATATTGAATGGACGCGAATGTGTGTATGTCTTTTTCGATAAAGACAACTACGCAAAATGCGCCATTGAAGCCGCTTATAGAGAGGGGAAAATAGACTATAAAAAACCTATCTCTTGTGAATTATACCCAGTACGAATTCAGTCGTACCCAAAATTTGATGCTGTAAATTACCACAAGTGGCATATTTGTAAACCAGCCTGCGAGTGCGGGGCAAAATTAAAGGTCCCAGTATACAAATTCCTGAGAGAGCCCCTTATTAAAAAATACGGCGAAGATTGGTATAAAGGTTTAGAATTCGCAGCAGAGAAACACAAAGGCAATTAATGAAGATTAGGTGGTATTGCCCTGTTATTCATAGGTGAAAATAAATCCAATTAGCAATTTACATCTTAATATTTACAGGCTTATTTTTATAAAATATTTTTCTTTTTAACACATTTTAAAATACACTAAGTCTTTGTAAATAGGAGCTTTGACTAGGTTATAAACGATTTGTTGAAAACTTCAATTAGCTAATTCATAATGCCACTTGTTTCCCACTTTTTTTATCGAAATATTTGTAAACCTCAATTTATAACTTGACTTGTATTATCGATAATTATAAAGCCCTTAATTTTAAGGAATTTACTAAAAATAAGAATATTTTATGGCATTCATTGAACCAATTTTAAAAGAAAATAAAGACCGATTTGTACTTTTCCCAATTGTACACGACGACATTTGGAAATTTTACAAACAGGAAGAGGCTAGTATTTGGACTGCCGAAGAAATTGACCTTAGTCAAGATATAATTGACTGGGAAACAAAATTGAATGACAACGAAAGACATTTCATAAAACACGTTCTTGCATTTTTTGCCGCTTCCGATGGAATTGTAAATGAAAATTTAGCAGAGAACTTCCTTTCAGAAGTTCAGTATACTGAGGCTAAGTTCTTCTATGGTTTCCAAATTATGATGGAAAACATCCACTCGGAAACCTACTCGTTATTAATTGATACTTATATTAAAGATAAGGTTGAGGCAGACAAACTTTTCCATGCAATTGATCATTTCGATGCCATTAAAAAGAAAGCAGATTGGGCTATAAAATGGATCGACTCTCCTAGTTTTGCGGAGCGTTTAATCGCTTTTGCTGCTGTAGAAGGAATCTTCTTCTCTGGTTCGTTCTGTTCTATTTTCTGGATGAAGAAAAGAGGCCTATTACCTGGCTTAGCATTCTCAAACGAATTAATTTCTCGTGACGAAGGTTTACACTGTGATTTTGCAGTGATGTTACACAACGATCACATCGTTAATAAAGTGCCAAAAGAAAGAATTACTCAAATTATTACTGAGGCTTTAGATATAGAAAGAGAATTCATTATCGAAGCTTTACCAGTGCGATTAATCGGAATGAATTCTGCATTAATGACGCAATACCTAGAGTTTGTTACCGATCGTTTATTACAGGAATTAAACTGTGATAAAATTTTCAATGTGGAAAATCCATTCGACTTCATGGACATGATTTCTCTACAAGGGAAAACAAATTTCTTCGAAAAACGCGTTTCAGAATATCAAAAAGCAGGTGTCTTAGGAAAGGAAGAAGATGCTGGTTTTACTTTCGACGCTGACTTTTAAATCCCAATAAATCCCTGTTATATGTATGTATTAAAAAGAGACGGTCGAAAAGAGGCTGTTAAGTTTGACAAAATTACCGCCCGCATCCAAAAGATGTGTTACGGACTAGACGACATTGTCGACTCTACCTCGGTAGCCATGAAGGTTATTGAAGGTCTTTACGAAGGAGTCACCACTTTTGAGCTAGATAATCTTGCTGCGGAAGTAGCAGCTTCGTTAACGGTAAAACACCCAGACTACGCACAGCTAGCTGCTCGTATAGCGGTCTCTAATTTACATAAGAAAACAAAAAAATCGTTCTCAGAAACGATGACAGATTTGTTTGAATATGTAAACCCGGTAACCAACCAGGAAGCACCAATGCTTGCTGACGATGTACACCAAATTATTCAAGACAATAAAGAAGTTTTAGATTCTACAATTATTTACGATAGAGACTTTAGCTACGATTACTTTGGATTTAAAACGCTAGAGCGTTCTTACTTACTACGTAGAGATGGTGAGGTGGCTGAGCGTCCACAACATATGTTGATGCGTGTTTCTATTGGGATTCACAAAGACGACATTGAGGCTGCTATTGAGACATACGAGATGATGTCGAGAAAGTATTTCACACATGCTACACCTACATTATTTAATGCAGGTACACCAAAACCACAAATGTCTTCTTGTT
>CAJWJW010000112.1 GCA_913041775.1 uncultured Flavobacteriales bacterium | reverse complement strand
TTTTTAATCGATTGTATAATCCTACCTGGCATAGCACCAATATAGGTTTTACGATGTCCACGAATTTCGGACTCATCTCTTAAACCACCCAAACTAATACGTATGTACTCTCTACCCAATGCATCAGCAACAGATCTACCCAATGAAGTTTTACCAACTCCTGGAGGGCCGTACAAACATAAAATTGGAGACTTCATATCTCCTTTAAGTTTTAAAACTGCTAAGTGCTCTATTATACGTTCTTTAACGTTTTCTAAACCGTAGTGATCTTTGTCTAAAACTTTCTCTGCACGTTTTAAATCAAACTTATCTTTAGAATAATGATCCCAAGGTAATTCTAAAACTGTTTCTAAATAATTGCGTTGAATAGAATAATCTGGTACTTGTGGATTTAGTCTTTGTAGTTTCTTTAAGTCTTTTTCAACTTGCTTAGAAACTTCTTTAGACCATTTTTTCTTACTCGCTCTAGCACGCATTTCCTCAACTTCCTCGTGGTGTGTATTACCGCCAAGTTCTTCTTGGATTTGCTTTAACTGTTGATTTAAAAAATACTCTCTCTGTTGTTCGTCTAAATCAACACGAACTTTATTTTGAATTTCATTCTTCATCTGGATCATGTTGATTTCATGATTCAGGTGAATTAAAGAAGTTCGTGTACGCTCTTCTAAGTTAGGTTGTTCTAATAATTTTTGCTTTGCCTTAACATCAATATTCATGTTAGAAGCAACAAAATTTACTAGGAAAGAATCGCTCTCTATATTCTTAATCGCGAAAGAGGCTTCAGAAGGTATATTGGGTGATTCCTTAATAATTTGTAAGGCTACATCTTTTACGCTTTCTACTAAAGCCTTAAATTCCTTATCACCTTTTTTAGGTTTCGTTTCATGAAAAGTAGAAGCATTTGCTTTAAAATAGGGCTCTTCTTGAGTAAACTCTTGTATATCGAAACGCTTTTGACCTTGGATAATAACCGTAATATTACCGTCTGGCATTCTAAAAGTTCTCAAAATCTTTGCAAGGGTACCTGTAACATTTAAATCCTTAGATTTAGGATCTTCAATTTTAGCATCCTTTTGTGCAACTACACCAATAATTTTATCACCCTCATTAGCATCCTTAATCAATTTGATAGATTTATCTCTACCAACTGTAATAGGTATAACTACACCAGGAAAAAGAACTGTATTTCTTAAAGGAAGAACGGCAATTTCATCAGGCATAGCCTCCGCATTTAAACGCTCTTCATCTTCTTCTGTCATTAAGGGTATAAGCTCTGCCTCTTGATCTAAAACCTTTGAGAGAGAGAGTTCATCTAATATTTTTATTTTCGTATCCATAGTTTTTTCTTTATAAATGACCTTAAGACAAATAACAAAAGCCCATTGAGCTGACAATGGGCAAAGTATATGCCAAAGGGCATAACTGACAAAAGGTCGGGTTTGTAGTATTAACGCCGGTATTCCTCAGACAATCGAAAACTGTTGTCAGTATATCGCGTTCAATGTCGTTAAAATCTACCGACCTACGTTCCATCACTTTTTCGGCAACTTCGAAAGCTTTCTTTGTTAAATAAGTAGACTGTCCTTGAGGACCGCCCCAAGAAAAAGAAGGAATAAAATTTCGAGGAAATCCAGCTCCAAATATATTGGCACTTACTCCAACTACAGTACCTGTATTAAACATGGTATTTATTCCGCATTTCGAATGGTCGCCCATTACTAATCCGCAAAACTGAAGTCCTGTCAACTTAAATCGATTCGATTCATAGTCCCATAACTTCACTTCAGCATAATTATTTTTCAAATTCGAATTATTTGAATCTGCTCCAATATTACACCACTCTCCTAAAACAGAATTCCCTAAAAAGCCATCGTGTCCTTTATTAGAATAACCGAAAATAACAACATTGTTAAGTTCGCCACCTACTTTAGAGTGAGGACCAACAGTTGTGGGACCATAAATTTTAGCACCGAGCTTAGTATGAGATGATTCGCATAATGCAAAAGGACCTTTTATAATAGATCCCTCCATAACATTGGCGTTTTTACCAATATATACGGGGCCAGATTCTGCGTTTATAATTGCACAAGATACAGTAGCACCTTTTTCTATAAACACCTTATCTTCTCCTATAATAGTATTCGTAGCATTGGCTTTTCCTGAAACTCTACCATGAGTTAGTAGTTCAAAATCAGCTTTTATTTCAGCACCATTCTTACTAAATATATCCCATAAGTTTAAAATATGGGTGAACGATACATCAGTATACGACTTTTCACAGTCTATAGATTCTTTAAAATCACCAGATCGAAATGCAATAATATTCTCTGCATCGTCGAACAAGCTCTCGTTAAGCTCTAACGCTAAAATATCCTCTAGTAAATCTTTATTAGGACAAACAGCGCCATTAATCCACAATTGATCTGCAGTTACAGAAGCTGGGTATTTAGCTTGTAGATACGTTTCGGTGATATAACCACCAAAAAAAGCATCCTTAGGCATTAGCATCGCCCATTTCTCGGTAATTGTAAGTATCCCTACTCTAAACTCAGCTATTGGCCTTGTATAAGCTAGAGGAAGTAAATTAACCCTGTGCTGATCGTCGAATAATAAATATCTCATAAGTGAATCTTAATCTAGCAATATAGACTTTATAGTCTATAGTAAAAACATCAAAAAAAACAAAAAGAGCCCTGAATAACAGAGCTCTTTTAATACGGTAACAAAAAGTTGTTCTATTTAGAAAACTTCGAGTAACGATTTTTGAATTTATCAATACGACCTGCAGTATCAACCAATTTCATTTTACCAGTGTAAAATGGGTGAGATGCATTTGTAATTTCACGTTTTATTAATGGATACTCAGTACCATCAATTGTAATTGTTTCTCTTGTTTCTGCACATGATTTAGTGATGAAAGTTTCGCCAATCGACATATCTTTCACTGCAACTAATCTGTAATTATCTGGATGTATTCCCGTTTTCATCTTGTTCTAGTATTTATTTCGGACTGCAAATGTAAGTAATTTCTTAAAAATGAAAAATACAAATCGATTTATTTCAAAATAAATTTCTTCTCAAATCGTTTTCTATCTTTGCAAAGCAAATATAAGCAATATGAAAGCACTATTTAGAACTTCAGTTCTATTATTAATTCTTTTTTCAGCTTGTCGTAAACCCGACAGTTATTTCCAAGGAACAACGAAGCTCAGATTCTCTGTAGACACCCTAGTATTCGACACTGTATTCACTTCTGTAGGAAGTATTACCAAAAGAATAAAAGTGTATAATGACCTTGAAGAAGATGTAAGAATTGACGAAATTCGACTGGCAAAATCGGGCAACACCCCTTACAAACTCAATATAGATGGCGAGCAAAAGGATATCGCAAATGATGTTATTTTAAGGTCTAAAGATAGTTTACACATATTCGTAGAAGCTACAATAGACCCAAACAACACAAATGAGGCTTTAATTAGGACGGATTCTATCCTTTTTTCTACCAACGGAAAAACACAAGACATAGACCTTGTTGCTTGGGGACAAGATGCACACTTCTATTATAATAATTCATTTTTTGTTTTCGAGAATGAAGACCCAGAAGTGCCCAATGATACTATGTTTTATTACAGCATTGCAGAAGCAACCACATGGACTAGTGATAAACCACATGTTATTTACGGAAATGTAATTGTACATGAAGGTGGAATTCTCACCATTTTAGCCGGTAGTAATGTATATCTTCATCACAGTGCCAATATTATTATTTTAGAGGAATCGAGTTTGAAAATCTTAGGAGACATAGAAAATACAGTTCTTATTGCATCGGATAGATTAGATGAGTACTATAGTGATCTTCCAGGACAATGGGGTAGAATTTGGTTAGCCGGAGGAAGTCTAGAAAATGAAATCCGAAATGCAACAATTAAAAATGGAACAATTGGCTTGCACATTGATACTGTAGGAAATGCTTTTGAACCAAGTCTGCGTATGGAAAATACAATTATCGCAAACAATAGTAGTTATGGGATTTTGGCCTACTCTAGTAATATAGAAGCATCGAACTGTCAAATTAGCGACAATGGAGCACACGATTTATATTTGTTTGCTGGAGGTAACTATCGTTTTAGTCACTGTACTTTTGCCAATTACAATTCATCGCACCAAGCACCATCTATACGAATGAGTAATTTCTATGAAGATGTAAATGGAAACGAAATTCTGAGGCCGATGGAAAGAGCCGATTTCGAAAACTGTATTATATATGGTAGAATTCAAAGTGAGTTAGGTATTGAACAAACAGAAGATGCTTTATTTAATTACAAGTTTAACAACTGTTTGATGCGATTGAAAGAAAATGATTTCAACATTTCAAACTCTGCACATTTTAATTCCAACACCTATAACGAAGACCCAAATTTTGCGCAGGAGATGGAAGCTTATAAATACAACTACTCACTAGACACCTTATCGCCTGCACAAAATAGTGCGGCTGGAAATATAGCCTTACAATTCCCTTACGACTTATTGGGTAATTCTAGATTAAGTGATGAGGGCGCAGACATTGGAGCATACGAACGCATTGAATAAAAATAACTAAATAATCGAGAACCATGAAACAATTTTTAAAATTCACATTTGCCTCAGCCTTAGGTTTAATAGTGGCCTTTTTCTCATTAATTGCCATAGTTGGAATTATTGCTTCTAGCGGAGAATCAGAAGAGATTCAACTCT
>CAJWJW010000111.1 GCA_913041775.1 uncultured Flavobacteriales bacterium | reverse complement strand
TTGAAAGAATTAACGTATCACGAACGTCATTTCTCTATGTGGTTAAAACGCTTAGGCGATGGTACCGAAGAGAGTCACGAACGCACTCAAACAGCTATTAACGAGTTGTGGATGTTTGTTGGTGAGCTATACCAGGAAGATGCTATTGATTTAATGGCTCAAAAAGCTTCTTTTGCTCCTACAGGTGCAGAAATGAAGACCTTCTTGATGGAGCATATTAACGCGAAATTTACTGAATCTACATTGAAAGTACCAGAATCAGTTTATATGACTACTGGGAGTAAAAATGGAATTCATACAGAATATTTAGGCTTTTTACTTACAGAAATGCAATACTTGCAAAGGGCTTATCCCGATGCGAAGTGGTAGTTTATTAAAATGAAAAACCTTCTTTCAAAAGAGATTATTTACCAGCTTTTAGCTGAGGTTCCAGATCCAGAAATCCCTGTTGTAAACATCATCGAAATGGGGATGGTAAGAGATGTAAACCTAAATTCTGATGGTGTAGAGGTTTTTCTTTGTCCTACATATACTGGCTGTCCTGCAATGGATATGATAGACACAATGGTGAAGGAGAAACTAGCAGAAAATGGTTTTGTTAATACTGTAGTTACACTTGTATATAAACCAGCTTGGACTACCGATTGGATGAATGCCGCAACAAAAGAAAAACTCCGAGTTTTTGGTATTGCACCACCAGTTGGTAAAGCGAGTTCTAAAAAGGGAATGATGAACCAAGAGATGGTTGCTTGTCCACAGTGTAAGTCTACAAATACACAGATTAAAAGTATGTTTGGTTCCACAGCTTGTAAGTCTCTTTATACTTGCACAGATTGTTTAGAGCCTTTCGATTACTTTAAATGTATTTGATGATGATTACTTTCTAATGATTCATTGTTAATTATATAGCACAAAAAAAAGCCTTCTGACTTAGTCAGAAGGCTTTTTTTACTTGATCAATAATTTATATTTCTGGTGTAGGTGCAGCTGCACTTGTAACCGTTAACTGATTAATATCTCTGTCGAATAAGTATAAGCCAGCCTTATCGTTTCCTATAAGTTTTAGTTTGTCTAAAATTGTACGAGCGAGTGCTTCTTCCTCAATTTGTTCTGAAACGTACCACTGTAAAAAATTCTGTGTTGTATAATCTCTATTTTCTAAACAGGTATGTACAAGTTCATTAATTAAACGAGTTACTCCAACTTCATGATCTAAGAAGTCTTGGAAAACATGCGTTAAACAATCGAATATCTTTAAAGGCTCTTCTAGGGCACAAATATGTGCTCTTCCACCTCTTTCGTTTACGTATTTCACCAATTTCAGCATATGCTGTCTTTCCTCATCAGATTGACCATAGAAAAAGTTTGAGACCCCTTCGAATCCTTGAGTATCAGCCCAAGAGGCCATCGCTAAATATAAATTTGATGAATTTGCTTCGGCAGCAATTTGCATATTTAATGCTGCTTCTATTTTTTTATTTATCATAATTGGTCGTTTTAATAAATGTCAATGTAGTAAATGTTTTCTTTTCTCAGAATTCTAAATGAGATTCTTGTTTAGACTAGATAAAAAGAACTTAACGTAAGTCTATTATTTCAAAATCAGCGTAGTCTGTTTCGGTGAAAATAAATGCCTGATCGGAAATTATACTTGGAGCAAAATTGTTTATCACGTATTCTGACTCAGTAGCATTTTTACCAAATTGTTTCAGTTTTTTTATCTGATGTACTGAAGTATCAATTAGTAGTTCGATCTTTATATAGTCTACATCAACTGGTTTTTCAGGTATCAATTCTATAATTTGTAGGTTTCCTACCTTTTCTTGTAACTGGTAAATAAAACCTGTTTCGTACATTTTTAATAAATTAGAAGGGGTGAGGGCAGTCTCATCTTCTAAATCTATTTCTGCTATTTGTATTTCTTCGTCATTTGTTAAGATAGTCCATACATTTTCGCCATCACTCATCTGCTCCAAGCCCATAAACGAAAGTAAGTACTGATCTTTCTTAAGGGTTAATTCACCCATGCTAGATTCCGAAATATTCTCTGCTTTATTGGAGAGTTTATACTCAAATATAATATGTATAGCATCCATTGCATCTGAAGCATTACTTACTTTATCTAAAATAACTTTAGCTTCTGGACTACTAGTTATTTGTGCGAATGTACTTAGCTCTGTAGCAAATAAACTTACTACTAATAAGAAAATCTTCATTAAGGGTGTTTTTGTTATGTTGCAAAATTACTAAATTATTGATTGATTTACATCCCTTATTCATGCTAAAACATGTTAAATTTTAACATGTTTCAATTCAATTCCAATTTCAAAACGCTCAATTGTATTTCTACCTATAATCGGTAGTGAATTACTAAGAACAAACAAATTTTATTCTATTGTATTGTATTATCTTTGCGACAACTAAAAAAGTAGTATTTTGAATAGTTTCAAAGAATTAGGCATACACAAGGATTTCGTTAAGGGTTTAGATGGATTAAACATAACAAAACCTACAGAAATACAAAACTTAGCAATTCCTTTATTGTTGGCAAATACGACCGATTTAATCGCTCAGGCTCAAACTGGAACTGGTAAAACTGCTGCTTTTGGTTTGCCATTACTTCAAATGGTAGATGCTGAGAGAAAAGAAATTCAAGCTATTGTACTTTGTCCTACTCGCGAGTTAGGTCAGCAAATTGCAAAGCAACTATTTAGATTTACTAAATTCTCTGACAAGATTTTCACCGAAGCTGTTTATGGTGGAGAGAAAATTGATCGTCAAATAAGTGCCTTAAGAAGACCTACACATATTGTAGTTGCTACTCCAGGTCGATTAATCGATTTACTTAAACGTAAAGCTTTAAGCTTAAGTAAGGTTCAGACAGTAGTTTTAGACGAGGCTGATGAAATGCTTAGTATGGGTTTCAAGAAGGAACTTAATCAAATTTTAGAGTTTGTTCCAGATGATGCAAATACATGGTTGTTTTCTGCTACCATGCCACATGTAATAAAAGAGATTATTAGCGAACACCTTGCTGCCGATGCACCTAGAATAGAAACAAGTGGAAAGTCTAGAGTAAACGAAAATATTAAACATAAATATTTTGTTTGCGACGACGAGGAAAAACTACACGTTTTATTAGAGTTTCTTAAAACACAACATAAAAATCGTGGTATTGTTTTTTGTAAAACAAAGAAAGCTACAGAGAATTTAGCCAAGCAGCTTATTGCTAAAAATATCTCTACCGCCCCTATACATGGTGACTTATATCAAAAAGAACGCGATAAAGTTATGCGTGCCTTTAAAAATGAAAATCTACAATTAATTGTTGCAACCGATATTGCTGCACGTGGATTAGATATTAGCGAACTTGCTTACGTAGTACATTATCAATTGCCAGAAAGTGAAGAGTATTACACCCACAGAAGCGGTCGTACTGCTAGAGCTGGAAGAGAAGGTTTGTCTATGGCTTTTGTAAATACTTTTGAGCGTAAAACATTATTAACCTACGAGCAGAGCTTGAATATTACTTTCGATAGAGTTAGATAAGGTACTCTTTAAGATGTACAACGTTCGGCTAAAGTACAGATTAACCATTTGGTACGTTTGGCTCTGTACTTTAGGTTTTGTTAGCAGCATTTTTATTTTACCTGTCTTTTTGGATCTGTTCCTTTTTCCAACATATCCATATAGATATCCTCAACATGCTCTCGAGCCCAAGTCATTTTTCTTAAAAACCCGAGGCTTGATTTCATTGTAGGGTTGTACATGAAACACCGGATATTAACACGTTTTGCCAGATACGGCCAGCCATAATAGTCCACCAGGCTTTCTAAAATCTCAGCCAGTTTCACCCCATGTAAGGGATGGTTTAGTTGTTCTTCGGTAGCTTGCCTTTTGATTTTTTCAGCAGGTTTTTCTTCATTCTGCTCTTCATTCGTCTTGGGCTTTAATGCTGCATCCGAAAATTCATCTGCCCGCTTTGGTTTATCAGTCAGCTTGTTTTCGTAATTATTTTCTGTGTCCATTGTTGCAAACGGTTTGTTTAATTCCCTGTTTTAGCATTGATTGCTATGTTGAAGCTAAAATACGTAAAATCGGTTTGGTAGGTTAGGTTATGTATTTTAGCTTTTGTTGGTATTAGTAAATATTTCTCAGGAACAAATAGTACTGCTAACTTTACTAAAAGTAAAGTTTATTTGTCATATCTATATATTTGTTTTACAAATAACTAATCAAAAAAACAATGAAAAAACTTTTAGTATTTTCCTCTTTTATACTTGTTACAGTATTTTCATTTGGTCATCTACGTGCAAACAATCAAAATATTGCACCTACTAGTGGCAATGAGTTAGCTACTGAGTTTGTCGCTTGTAAATTTAGACAGTGTAATGCTACTGCAAAATCTACAGGTAACAGATGTAAACATTGTGTTTCTAAAGATACTCATTGGCAATGTTGGCAGCATAGATAGTTTAATAACCCGCAAGACCATTCGGATACAAAATCACTCAATTATGTTTGCAACCTAATAATAATATGCTTACCAATAAGTAAAAAGATATTCTACTGTAAATAATTATTACGCTATAGTAGTGTATAGTAGCTATATCCTAAATAATTATTAGACTCTCGGAGTTGTTTTTAGACTAACGAAGTAGAAGAAACTTCGAATGACAATTGCCTAATACCCTTGTAGATCAAAATTCTCGCTATCTACCATGTCCACCCATTTTTTCATTTTCTTCTGAATCACTTTAAAGTGGTGTTGCTCTTCTTCGGTAATTAGAGAAATAGCTTCCCCAGGATTTTCTGCTCTACCAGTTCTACCAATACGGTGAATATAATCTTTTGGAGAACGAGGTAATTCGTAGTTTA
>CAJWJW010000110.1 GCA_913041775.1 uncultured Flavobacteriales bacterium | reverse complement strand
CTTACCACTTTTTTAGTCCCGAATATGCAATGGATGTACAACGTATTATTGGAGGCGATATAATTATGGCTTTCGATGAGTGTACTCCTTACCCTTGCGACTATCACTATGCAAAGCGTTCTATGAAAATGACGCACAGATGGTTAAAAAGATGTTGCGATCACTTTGATAAGACTCCAGATAAATACGGATTTAAGCAAACCCTCTTTCCTATTGTACAAGGTTCTACCTATACAGATCTTAGAAAAGAGTCTGCCGAAGCTATCGCCTCTTTCGATAGAGAAGGAAATGCGATAGGTGGCTTATCGGTTGGGGAACCAGCAGATGAGATGTACGCAATGACAGAAATTGTTACTGCTGTACTTCCAAAAGACAAACCTCGTTATTTAATGGGTGTTGGTACTCCAGCAAATATTCTCGAAAATATTGCACTAGGTATTGATATGTTCGATTGTGTAATGCCTTCTCGTAATGCTAGAAATGGAATGTTATTTACTAGCAAAGGAACAATAAACATTAAGAACCAGAAATGGCAAAAAGATTTCTCTCCTATAGATCCTAATGGAGAATCGTTTGTAGACAGTTCATACTCTAAAGCCTATTTGCGTCATTTATTTGCTGCAAACGAACTTTTAGGAAAACAAATTGCAACACTACACAATTTAGGATTTTACCTTTGGTTAGTTAAAGAAGCTAGAAGAAGAATTTTAGACGGTACTTTTTACGATTGGAAAGAAGTTATGGTTAAGAAAATGAGTCTTCGTTTATAATTGAAAAAGCTCGACAGATACATACTAAAACAGTTCTTAGGAACTTTTACTTTTACACTGGTACTCATATTATTGATATCAGTAGTATTTGATGTGTCTGAAAAAATTGATGATTTCTATAGAAGAGAAGCTCCTTTAGATGCCATTTTAAGCGACTATTATTTAAACTTTGTAATTCATTATGGATTACTGTTTAGTGCTTTATTCACCTTTATAGCCGTAATAATAAGCACTTCTAAACTAGCCAACAATACAGAAATTGTCGCTATTTTAAACTGTGGATTGAGCTTAAAAAGAGTACTTTACCCCTATTTTGTAGGAGCCTTAGTAATAGCTGGATTTTCTTTCTACTTAAATAATTGGGTACTTCCGAGTACCAATCAAACGCGTTTAGATTTTGAGCAAGAATACATACGGTTTAAAAAAAGTGAGCGCTACAAAAATATACACAGGCAAATAAATACCGATAATTATATCTACTTAGAAAGTTACAATACGGGTAAACAAAAAGGTTTTCGATTTACACATGAAGTTTTTAACGGAGATCAATTAGCATCTAAATACAAAGCAGATTTTATTACCTGGGATACTTTAGAGCAGAAATGGTTGGCGGAGAGTTATAATTATAGAATCTTAGAAGAGGAAGGCGAAATAATAGAGAGAGGATCCAGTCAGTTTAAGGATTTTGGCTTTAAACCAGAGGAGCTCGTCTATTTAAAGAACACCACCAATTTAATGACCTTACCAGAATTGCATCAATTTATAGGAAAGGAAAAAGAACGAGGTGCCGAAAACTTACATTATTACTATCTGGATTTATACCAAAGATACGCTACACCGTTTACCACTTTTATACTAACCTTAATAGGTTTTAGTTTAGCGATACATAAAAAAAGAGGTGGTATTGGCGTAAATTTGGTTTATGGATTTGTCTTAACAACACTGTTTATCTTATTCCAAAAGGTCGCTATTACCTTTACTACAAACAGCGACTTGAGTCCGATTTTTGCTATTTGCTTGCCCAATATACTATTTGGTGCATTTGCTTATTATTTATTCCGAAAAGCAAACCGTTAGAGTTGTGTTTGCCAAATAAAATATTCTTTCGGAAAAACATATATATATACTTCTTTATCAAATAATGCAAACATAGTAGAACCACTCCCACTCATACTAGCGTACAGAGCTCCTAATTCGTATAATTTAGTTTTGAGCTCTTTTAATACAGGATGTTTAGGGAAAACAGAATCTTCAAAATCATTCGACAAACTTTCTTTCCACGTACTTAACTCTTGTAATACAATATGTTTACAAGGCTCCGTTTTGCTAGCCACAATTTCGGCAAAAGCATCTTTAGTAGAAATATGAATGTTTGGATTGATTATTAAAAGGTACTTTCCTTTTAAATCTACACTAATCTCTTCTAAAACCTCTCCTCTACTCGTTGCATACTGTGGATAATCGTGAATAAATAAAGGACAGTCGCTTCCGAGTTCAAGAGCGTAATCCATCAATTTGTTTGAACTTATTTTTAGATCAAAAAGCGAATTTAGCAAACGAAGAGTATATGTTGCATCAGACGATCCGCCTCCTAAACCAGCACCCATAGGAATAATTTTGTGAAGAAATATTTTCACGCCAGGTAAGTTGAAATCTTTATGGAGCAGAAAATATGCTTTTTCGCATAAGTTTTGTCCCGCAGGAAGAAACAATCCGGTAGAACTGAATTTGCAGGTTCCATGATCTAAAGAATCATCTTTTAAGATTTCTAAGACATCTTTTAGCGGAAACTGGTAAAAAACAGTTTGTAAATTATGGTAGCCGTCACTTCGTTTTGCAGTTATTTGCAAGCCTAAATTGAGCTTAGATGGTGGAAATAGTATCATTTAATAAATTCTTGGCTCAAATGTAATAATTGTGCGTATTTATTAAGCTTCAAAAGTGAATTATTGTAATTTGCGGCCCTAATTTGTTATTATGGAAAGATTAGATTTTGAGAAACCAATCGTTGAACTAGAAGAGCAATTAAGCAAAGCTATTCAACTAGGAAAAGATACTGAAGCCGACGTTACTAAGACGGTTAAAGACATTGAAGAGAAGTTAGCAAAGCTCCGTAAAGAAATTTACGGTGGCCTTAGCGCATGGCAGAAAGTACAAATCTCTCGCCATCCTAACAGACCTTATACACTAGATTATATAGAAGCTCTTACCAAAGGTGACTTTATCGAACTACACGGCGATAGAACTGTGAAAGACGATAAGGCTATGATTGGTGGTTGGGGAACTATAGATGGTCAGTCTTTGATGCTTATAGGTCAGCAAAAAGGTAAGAACACAAAACTTCGTCAGTTCCGGAATTTTGGAATGGCGAATCCTGAAGGCTACCGTAAAGCTCTGCGTTTAATGAAAATGGCAGAGAAATTTAACAAACCTATTGTGACTATTATAGACACACCAGGTGCATATCCTGGCTTAGAAGCAGAAGAACGTGGACAAGGAGAAGCGATTGCTCGTAACCTCTTAGAAATGTGTCAGCTTAAAGTACCTGTTATCTGTATTATTATTGGTGAAGGTGCTTCTGGTGGAGCTTTAGGTATTGGGATTGGCGATAAAGTATTCATGTTAGAAAACACATGGTACTCGGTAATTTCTCCTGAGTCTTGCTCTTCAATATTATGGAGATCGTGGGATTATAAGCAACAAGCTGCCGAAGCATTAAAATTGACTTCTAAAGATATGTTGTCGAATAAATTAATCGATGCAATTATCAAGGAGCCACTTGGAGGTGCACATTACGACCGCGATGTTGTTTACGAAAACGTTCGTAAGGTAATTAATAAGCAGCTGAAGGATTTATTAAAACTTGATGCTCAAGATAGAATTGAAACTAGAATTGAAAAATTCTGTAGTATGGGAGTTATTAACGAATAATCCCAATATATCTAAAATTCAAGAATCCCCTTTATTCATTTGCATAAAGGGGATTTTTAGTAGTTATATTTTATGATTATCCGTTATAATGCAGGACAAAAAAACTAGTCGTTATTGTTCTTTTCCTTGATAAAAAAACCAAAAATCATGACTTATTTTCTTTCTAAACGTTTCATAAACTTTAAAATGGCTGCCAAAATGAACTCACTAGCCTTCCTGCCGTCAGGCAAGTTCAATCAGCATTTTGATACGCTCATTTTATACGCTTCTTTCTCTAAAATAAAAGAGGTCAGGGAGGAAAAAAAGGGGAAATTGGAAATGCGAAATCTATTCTTCAAACTTAACACTAAGACATTTTTAAACTTATAACTAAAAACTCAGAACTTTTTTAACCTAGTCTTTAAACGACTTCTTGACAGAAAGACTATTTTGACTTTTTTCACCTATTTACTTATATCCTTTTCTTCTTAAAAGACCAGGTAATATTAAATGTCGAAACACAATCTCCTGTCTCGTTAAAACCTTTAGACTGCATAACACAGAGGGCCCCTTTGCCAGTTTCTACTGCTTCATCAATACATGCCTTAACCTTAGCTCCATCTTCACAAACAAATTGAATTGTACCAATTGCTTTTTTAGTAAAAGAGCAATTTAGATCGAGTACCAACATAGACACCTCTTCTGCTTGAGCATCTAAATAACCCAAAGCCAATAATCCTGTTGACATTTCTGCTGCCATAGCTTGACAAGCAAAATACATAGATTTAAAAGGATTCTTGTTTAAATACTTGAATTTGATATTCACCTTGGCAGTATCCTTAGTTACACCAGTAACTTTTAAACCCGAAATCCAGGCAATGGGGAGTTTACGAATTAAGAATAAACTGTATAAAAAACGGTTGTTGACTTTCTTTAAATAAGATGCGTGCATTGAATGTATTTTTGAAGCAAGATAGGGAATCTTAATCAATCGATTTTGTAAGTTTACGGCAAAACTATATACATGATGAAAAGTTATTTATCGCTCGTGAAATTTAGCCATACAATTTTTGCACTTCCATTCGCAATGGTGGGATTTACCTTAGCAGTAAGTAAAGTTGAATACTCTTTTGGCTGGGATAAATTAGCATTTGTAATCCTATGTATGGTGTTTGCTCGTAGCGCAGCCATGGCATTTAACAGATATATAGATCGAGATGTAGATAGTGAAAACCCTCGAA
>CAJWJW010000109.1 GCA_913041775.1 uncultured Flavobacteriales bacterium | reverse complement strand
ACGGATCGGGAGATTGTAGAAAAACAGAACTTTCTGGTGGAACCATGTGCCCTAGCTATATGGCAACACGAGAAGAAAAACATACCACACGAGCTAGAGCCAATATTCTTCGTGAAGTACTAAGCGATCCCACACAAAAAAAACCATTTCAAAACGAAGAAATTAAACAGGTAATGGATTTATGTATCTCTTGTAAAGGGTGCAAAACAGAATGTCCATCTAATGTAGATATGGCAAAGCTAAAGGCCGAATATACCTACCAGAATTACAAAGAAAAAGGCGCACCACTTAGAGCTAAGCTTTTTGCAAATGTTACCCGAACAAATCAGTTAGCTTCTATAGCTCCTAGTTTGTTTAACTTCTTTATGAAAAATCCAATTTCATCTGCAATAGCAAAGAAATTAATGGGCGTGGCACAAGAAAGAAATATGCCATTACTAGAAGAAACAACTTTAGCTAAATGGTATAAAAACAATACACAAAAAGGCGATTTATCAAAAGGTGAAATTTATTTATTTAACGATGAGTTTACTAACTACAACGACACACATATAGGAATTACGACAATAAAACTACTTAATACATTAGGTTATAAAGTCGTTATTCCGAAGCATGAAGAAAGTGGAAGAACTTTTATTTCTAAAGGATTCCTAGCCGAGGCTAAATCCTTAGCTACTAAAAACGTAAAACTACTGGCCACACTAGTTTCTCGGGAACAACCATTAATTGGACTTGAACCTTCTGCAATTTTAACGCTTAGAGATGAGTATTTAGATTTAGTAGAAGACCAAAAAGGAGCTAAATACTTAGCTAAACACACACTTACCATAGAGGAGTTTTTGGCGAGAGAAATAGAAGTAGGAAAAATAAAAGCTTCGAGCTTTACAGAAAAACAGGAAAGAATAAGGCTACACGTGCATTGTCATCAAAAGGCGAATTCTTCTTTAGTACCTTCTAAAATAGCTTTAGGGCTTCCAAAAAACTACAAGGTTCAGCTTATTCCTTCCGGATGTTGTGGAATGGCAGGTTCTTTTGGATACGAAAAAGAACACTACGAAGTCTCGATGAAAATTGGGGAACTCGTACTATTCCCTACGGTGAGGAAAGAAGCAAATAGCACTATTATTTGTGCTCCTGGAACAAGCTGTAGACATCAGATTAAAGACGGTACACAAAGAGAAGCTTTACACCCAGTAGAGATACTTTACAATGCTCTTGCTTAAATTAAAAACTGTAAGTTGCCTACATGTTAAAACGAATTTACAATGAAAATCCAAACGAAAAAGAAATTGAAGCAGTTGTTAGCTGCTTAAAAAACGGGGGCGTTATAATTTACCCAACAGACACAGTATATGCTTTGGGTTGCGACATCAACAATAAAAAAGCACTCGAAAGAGTCTCTCGTATTAAGGGCGTAAAGCTTAAGGATACTCACTTTTCAATTGTGTGTTACGACTTAAGTCATCTATCCGTTTACGCTAAGCAAGTAAGTACACAAACTTATAAACTCTTAAAAAGAGTATTGCCTGGCCCCTACACCATAATATTAAATGCAACTGGACAAATTCCTAAAATTTTCAACAATAAAAAGAAAACTGTAGGTATTCGTATCCCAGATAATAACATTGCTAGAGATATTGTTAAGGCACTAGGAAGTCCAATAGTTTCTACTTCTATAAAAGATGAAGATGATATTATAGAATACTCAACCGACCCTGAATTGATTTTTGAAAAATACACATCCCTAGTAGATCTCGTAATTAATGGTGGTTATGGAGAAAATGTAGCTTCAACAGTAGTTGATTGTACCGACGAAGAATACATTATTATTAGAGAAGGAAAAGGTGATTTAGACTTAATCTATTAATAGATTAAGCAAGTAAACTCAAAGACTTATGAATCTCCAAGATTTGGTTGATTACTGACTCATCTTCATCGTTTACTATTTCAAAATCAGATAATACACGTTTTTTTTCATCAGACAATTGCTTATCCATCCTCAAAATAACCTCTTCTCTCGTTGAAGAATCCCTTTTTAAAACACGAGTGATTTTTATTTCTTTTGCAGCGCTAACCAAAATTACTTTATCCAAGCCTACGTGAGCATTACTTTCGAAAAGTATAGCAGCTTCCTTAAGGATATAAAGTCCCTTTTGGTTTGAGCACCACAGCACAAAATCCTTTTTTAAAGCAGGATGAACTATGGCATTTAACTTGGCTAACTCTACCGAATTAGAAAAAACTTTACGAGCAATATAAACTCTATTAAGTTGATTGTTTGAATAGGATTCTGCACCAAAAGTATTGGTGAGTTCCAACCGTAACGCTACATCGTTTACCATAATAGATTTAGCCCTATCATCTGAAGAATAGACAGCTACGCCCATTTGCTTAAAAACTTTTGCTATGGTAGTTTTACCGCTACCTATGCCTCCTGTGAGACCAACTTTCAGCATCAGTAATCTACAAATTCAATGGTGGTTGGACTGTACTTAACTCGTTTCACAATCGAAGGGTATTTATCCTTGTCTATAAAAACATTTAATACCGAACTATTCGTTTTATGAACCTCACTATAATCACAATAAATATAAAAATCAGTGTCAGACACTTTATCTACATCTTGCATAGCTACCCAAAAAGAAAGCTCAACTTCATCGGGCTTTAAAGAGAGAACGGAGCCTTTAGGGAAGTTTTTTAATCGTATTGGAATAAGTTTATTAATTTGAGTGAAACGCTCGACATCTACTTGAACAACCACGTTAGTTACCTTTGAAGACAATAACTCGTCGGGAAATACCAATTTCAAACTCTGTTCAATGTCTTCAATTACATCGCTTGCAATTAGTGGTTCTGTGTACAAAACAGTTAGTGTGTCTATTAGATGAGAAGGGCCGTATACTTCAACCTGTAATGGATTAATCTTAAGAGAACTGTATTGAATGTAATTCTCTCTAAAATCTAGCTCTAATGGCACAACAACATCCAGTGTTTTCTTAGTTTTATTGCTATAGCTTAAAAACAAAGTGTCAGGTTCGATTTCAAGAATAGAAAAACCGCTCAATTCAATGGCCATTTGGGGAATCTTAGATTCTGTTATCCAGTAATAAGACTCCTTAGTAGTTAGGTAGGATAATTTAGAGACATCAACTTTTATAGTACGTTTGATAAAAGTTTCTTTCAAAAAATTAAAACCGAATCCCTTCACTTTCAATTTCAAACTGGTCTGAGGTACTTCTTTTAAATATTTCTCAATAGGTTGGTTTACGATCTCAATAGGATAATCAATATAATAGGTATAGGCTTTAGAGAATTTTATAAGTACCCAAAATAAAGTGGAGAGTAAAAAACAAATCACCACAACACTACGCTCGCTCCCTGAGGTGAAAAACCTTAGTATATTTTTGAAAATGAGATTCAGCTTCTTCATAAAGATGTAAAGATACTTTATTTGTGCTTGCAACTATATCTAGTTCTTGTTTATTAGTCACGAACAATCATTTATAAGCTACTAAACATCTGAATTATTTTCTATTTTAGCTAAAATATTTCCTCATGACTACACTACTAGATCAATTCGATTATATACTACCTGCAATACTCGTAATGATGCTTGCTGTTTATATGTTAAATAAAGTATTAAACCACGACCATACACGTAGAGTTTTCGAATATAAAAAATCGGCAGCTAAGCAGATGGTTCCTTTGAGAGCGAATGCCTACGAACGTCTAACATTATTTTTAGAACGCATTCAACCTACCAATATTCTAGTTAGAGTACAACCTCCAGGTATGAAGTCGATGAGCTTACATGCCGCGCTCATTCAAACGATACGCAGCGAATATGATCATAATATGTCGCAGCAAGTATATGTATCAGACGAGGCTTGGAACTTAATAAACCAAGCAAAGGACCAACTTCTAACTGTAATAAATGAACAAGTACGATCTGTTGCACCAAGCTCAGATGCAACAGAATTTGGAAAACTAATTATTGAAGCTTCTGTAGAAGAACAAAAATGGCTTATTGATGATGCATTAACTCTTTTAAAGAAAGAATTTAGGGATAATTATTAAACATCCATTTACTCCAAAAAAAAGCCATCATTTTCATGATGGCTTTTTTTTGTTGCACTTTACTATATATCTTCAAACTCTATACTTGTATATTCTGAATCTTTGGCAATATCGAATTCCGGTGTACTTAAGTTCTCAGTAAGTTCGGAGCTATCCTTAGCTTCATAATCAGAAATAACTTCTACTCCTTTTTCTTCGATAATAAATTTTGTCACCTCATCGAGCATCTCTTTAAACTCTACAAAATCTTCTTTATATAAAAAGATTTTATGTTTCTTAAAATAAGAAGAGCCATCCTCATTGGTATGTTTTTTACTTTCTGTAATTGTTAAGTAGTAATCTTCAGCCTTAGTAGACCTCACATCGAAAAAGTAGGTTCTCCTTCCTGCTCTCAATTTTTTTGAGAATATTTCTTGCGAATTAATATCGTGTAAATCCATTTTGTAATTTATTCGTGCTTAAATTTACCTCAAACTTTGTGAAAATAATTCTTAAATGAAAGGAAAAGGAGAAAAAAGCTTATTAAGACAACCTTTCAGACAGTTGTTTATTATAGATCTCAGCATATTCTCCATCCAAACTGAGTAGTTCACTAGGACTACCCTGCTCTACAATAGTTCCTTTGTCTAACACAATTATTTTATGGGCATGTTTTAAAGAAGAGGCTCTATGAGAAATAATGATAGTTGTTTTAGAAACACTCGTATCTTTTATATTCTGAAGAATTAGCTCCTCAGTTTCTGTGTCTACTGCAGACAAACAATCATCGAACAACATGAGCTCCCGATCTCTAATTAATGCTCTAGCTATAGAGATACGTTGTTTCTGCCCACCAGAAAGGGTTATACCTCTTTCGCCCACAAGCGTAGTAAATTGATCTTTAAACTGCATGATATTATCATATATAC
>CAJWJW010000108.1 GCA_913041775.1 uncultured Flavobacteriales bacterium | reverse complement strand
TACGAGGAAATTGCGAATCGTGGTGGTGGAATTTTAAATTCTGCTCAAAAATTAGCAGAGACTAGCGAGGATGAATTATACGAAAGTGCATCAACTCGTTTAGTTGAACTAATAAAAATGGGTACAGGCGCTTTAGAAATTAAAAGTGGTTATGGCCTAAGCACCAAAAGCGAATTGAAAATGTTGCGTGTTATAAAGCGCTTAAAAGAAACTTTCCCTATAACTATAAAAGCAACTTTTTTAGGAGCTCATGCACTTCCATTAGTATATAAAAACGACAAAGAAGGCTATTTAAAACTTATTGAAGAGGAAATGATTCCATTAGTAGCCAAAGAGAAACTTGCAGAATATGTTGATATTTTCTGCGAAAAAGGATATTTCTCAGTGGAAGATATGGAACGAGTTGTAAATGCAGGGAAAAAGCATGGATTGACTCCAAAGGTACATGTAAATCAATTTAATATAATTGGTGGTGTTCCTTCAGCAGTAAAACTAGGTGCGCTATCTGTAGATCATTTAGAGGTTGTAAACCAAGAAGACATAGATGCACTTAAAGGATCTATCACAATGCCAACCTTACTTCCCTCCTGCTCGTTTTTCCTTAAAATCCCTTACGGTCCTGCTCGTAATATGATAGACCAAGGCTTACCTATTTGTTTAGCAACCGACTACAATCCCGGATCTACACCCTCAGGAAATATGAACTTTGTTGTTTCATTGGCCTGTATTCACATGAATATGAATCCTGAAGAAGCCATAAATGCTGCGACTATTAACGGAGCATATGCAATGGGAATTAGTAAAATGGAAGGAAGTATTGCCAAAGGAAAAAAAGGTAATATATTTATCACCAAGAAAATACCTTCCTATTCTTTTATACCCTATAATTTTGGACATAACTGTATAGAAAGAGTTTTCATAAACGGTTGCGAATTCAACCGATAAACTAGTAAACATGAAAAAAGTACTTAGCATAATCTGCATCCTCCTTGTAAACACTTTTGCTGCCCAAGGACAAAATTGGTTTTCTGACTTTCATATTTGTGAAACAAAAGATACAACGATTGCTTTTCCTTCAATAGCAATTACTGACTCTGTTTTTACATGGATGTTTAATGATGAGTCTATCTCTTACAACGCAGACAGTTCTGTAACAATTGATACAGAAGGAGTCTATTCCTTGGAAATAATTAATATTGGAGAAGATACACTTAGCGGTAGTTTTTCGCTTACTTCAGATTTAGTTGAATACGACTTTGTGGTCTTTCTTAATACAGAACAAAGTTTAGATACTGTTGTAAATATGTGTTTAGAGGACAATCCTGCACTCGGAACATCACAGTCTGACTTTACTCATTTCTGGTATTTAGACGGCTTTTTATTAGACGATTCTTTGTCTCAAAACAGTCTAAGTGTTGAAGCCATGCTCGAAGAAATAGAATTTAATCAAGAGCACTACTATACAGCCGAAATAGAAAATGCTTGTGGAATTGTAGCCGCTAAAAATGAAGTTACTTTAATTGTAAATGAATGTCATTGTGCTTTAAATATGCCTGATGTATTTACTCCCAACGGTGATGAATTTAACAACACTTTTAAACCCTATAATGACCACGAAGACTTAGCAGCAGAAGACATAGAAGTTATGTGTAAATCTACTGACTTTAGAATGGAAGTATTTAGCCAATGGGGTCGACATATGGCCACCGTAAATTCTGATAACAACTACCCTAGTTGGGATGGTTTAAATAAAAGAGGAAAAGAAGTGGCAGAAGGAGTTTACTTTTATAGAATAATGTACAAAGTAAATATTTACACCTTACCTATAGAAAAAGAAATAACTGGTTTTGTTCACTTATACAGAGACTAATCCCAAGCGTATTTAATAGAACTATTATGAGCAGAACTCAAATCCTTAGCAGCCAGCAAATAGAGCAAAAACTAACTCGTATGGCATGGCAGATATACGAAACACACTACAAAGAACCGTCTATTGTATTGGCAGGGATAAATGGAAATGGTTTTGTTTTAGCCAATAGATTAACGAAACTAATAGAATCTATATCTACTGTTTCTACATTAGTTGCTGAAGTTACTATAGACAAGAAAGAACCATTTAACTCTCCGATATCTTTAGACATTAAAGAGGAAGACTTTAGTAATAAAGTAGTGATTTTAGTAGACGATGTACTAAACTCAGGTAAGACCATGATTTACGGCATAAAGCATTTCCTTAAGGTGCCTGTGAAAATGATACAAGTAACTGCACTTATAGACCGTAAACACCATAGATTCCCTATTTATACAGATTATGCAGGACTAATACTCTCTACATCTCTTAAAGATCATGTTGCAGTTGAATTAGGGGATAATGAAGGCGTTTTTATTCAGTAAATAAAAAAAGGTCTTGGAGTAAAATGAGTCATTTAAAGACAAGGATTGGTAATTAATAATTTTTAATTACTAATTATTCTTAACCCCCCTACTCATTTCTCTTTTCCCAGGAGGTCCTGGAATACTTTGCAATTCAAAACCTATAGCTTTTAATGCACGCTTTACAGTTCCTTTAGCACAGTAGGTAACAAGAACACCCTTATTTTTTAATGCTTTATACATCAAAGAAAAAATCTCTTCCGTCCATAATTCAGGTTGAATTTGTGGGGCAAAAGCATCAAAATAAATTAGATCGAATGTGTTTTCAAAAGTTAGTTCTTGTAACTTTAGGTTCATTTTTCGTAGAGAGTAATTTGATGAAATCTCTTCAAACCTACCCCAGTCGCAAGAATGCATTTCTTTAAATGGAATTGAATGTTTTTCATAACCCTTAAGTGCTAAATAATTAAGTTTAACAACCTCTTCCCAAATTAAAGGATACGGTTCTAAAGAAGTAAACTCAATTGAAATTCCCTGTTTTTCTGCCTCATTAAAAGTTGTTAGTGCGTTAAGTCCTGTACCAAATCCAACCTCTAAAACAGACACTTTTTTTAATGAAGAATACTTCAAGCCAGCGTCAATAAATACATGAAGAGATTCTTGAAGTGCACCATTGGTTGAATGGTACGTTTCGTCTAATTCTGGAACGTATAAAGTATAAGAACCATCAGTGGTTTTAACAATCTCTTTTTTCAAAATTGGGTTATTTAAGTCTCTACAAATATACCAAGCAATTTTCGTATATTCACCAACCCAAAAATTATATTTAATTCGGCGAATGAAAAAGAACTTTTTCTCTAAAAAATCACTGACTTTCCTAGAGTCTTATCTCAATAACCCCTCACCTACTGGATTCGAAAGTGAAGGTCAGAAGTTGTGGTTAGACTACTTAAAACCGTATATAGACGATTATATTGTAGATACCTATGGTACAGTTGTAGGAATTGTGAACCCCGAAGCAAAATACAAAGTTGTTATAGAGGCACATGCAGATGAGATCTCTTGGTTTGTACATTACATTACGAAAGATGGGTTTATTTACGTGCGCAGAAATGGTGGCTCTGACCATCAGATAGCTCCTTCAAAACGAGTTAATATACACACAGACAAAGGTATAGTGAAAGCTGTTTTTGGATGGCCGGCAATACATACACGTCATGGGAAAGATGAAAAAAGCCCACAAATGGACACTATATTCCTAGACTGTGGTGCAATATCCGATAAGGAAGTCTCAGAAATGGGTGTTCATGTAGGTTGTGTAATCACTTATGAAGATGAGTTTATGACGCTTAACAACCGCTACTTTGTGGGAAGAGCTTTAGACAATAGAATAGGTGGATTTGTGATAGCTGAAGTAGCTCGTTTACTTCATAAAAACAAAAAGAAGTTACCTTTTGGTTTATATATTACGAACTCTGTACAGGAGGAAGTAGGCTTACATGGAGCAAAAATGATTGTGGAAACTATTCGTCCAGATGTAGCTATAGTAACAGATGTATGTCACGACACCAATACACCAATGATAAATAAGATTAAGCAAGGCGACCTGAACTGTGGAGATGGCCCCGTATTGACTTACGGACCCTCGGTACAAAACAATCTACTTAAGGTAATAATAGAGACTGCAGAGGAAAATAAAATACCTTTCCAAAGACAAGCCGCCTCTAGAGCTACAGGAACAGATACAGATGCCTTTGCTTTTGCAATAGGCGGAGTTGCTTCGGCATTAATCTCACTTCCTTTACGATACATGCATACCACGGTAGAAAGCGCACATATAGATGATGTACAACATGTTGTTGAACTCATTTACAATACGCTTCTAAACATTAAAGACCAACAAGACTTTAGATACCTTAAATAGCTATGAAGATAGAGAAAACAGCAGAGAGTAGATGGAATGAAGATGTGTGGAAAGGGGCTGCTTTTGGATCGGTTTTTTCTGACCATATGCTATTGGTGCATTATAAAGATGGCAAATGGCTAGAACCAGAAATTAAGCCTTACGGAACCTTAGATATTTTTCCTGCACTACATGCGCTACATTACGGACAATCTGTTTTTGAAGGAATGAAAGCTTATAAAAGTCCTAAAAATGAGACTTTACTTTTTAGACCTGAAGAAAATGCGAAGCGACTAAATAAATCGGCTTCGAGATTATGTATGCCTGAGATTCCTGAAGAAATCTTTTTAAATGGTTTAAATGAGCTTTTAAAAATTGATGAAAAATGGGTTCCTAATGAACCTACTTCAGCTTTATACATCAGACCATTCATGTTCGCTTCTTCGAACTTTATAAAGGCAACACCTTCAGATGATTATACCTTTATAATTATTACATGTCCTGTACAAGCTTACTACACCGGAGAAGTTCATGTAAAAGTAGAAACAGATTATACTAGAGCTGCTGCAGGTGGTACAGGTGCAGCCAAAGCAGCTGGTAACTACGCTGCATCTTTCTATCCAGCAAAATTAGGTCAAGCCGAAGGTTACCATCAGCTAGTTTGGACAGATGGCGACAAGCACGAATATATTGAAGAGTCGGGTACGATGAATATTTTCTTCCGGAGAAATAATGAATTGGTTACGCCTCCTACAAGCGATTCTATCTTAGCAG
>CAJWJW010000107.1 GCA_913041775.1 uncultured Flavobacteriales bacterium | reverse complement strand
AGTTCGAGTCTCGTCTCTCGCTCATTTAGTCCCACAGTCCGTGGGACTTTTTTTTGCTCTAAAAATTAAACTTAGTACAGAAGTAGATTTTTTTATATTTGTTTACTTAAATCTATTACTGTTAGAAAAAATTTAATTCCATAAAAAAGCATTGAATATGTCAGAAGAAATGAAACCTTGCCCGGTATGTGAATCACCTTATGGTTATTCTACTGCTAGAGATTTATATGCTTGTCCAGAATGTATCCACGAGTGGAATCCTGCAGAAGCTAAAAAACAAGAAGAGGAAAATGATAGCTTAAAAGTACTAGACAGTAACAATAACCCATTAGAAAATGGAGATACTGTTATCGTAATAAAAAACCTTCCTGTAAAAGGTGCTCCAGGCCCTATAAAGGCTGGAACCAAAGTAAAAAACATTCGACTTACCGATGGGGACCACAACATAAACTGTAGAATAGACGGTTTTGGTTCTATGAAACTTAAATCTGAATTTGTTCGTAAGTCTTAAACATAATTCAAAAAACTAAAAAAGCCTGAGGAATAGCGATCTAGAAATCTAAGGTAAGCTCCTTCCCTACTCCTTGTTCGTGTTCATTTGCAGCAAACTCTAAGACATAAGCTTGATGTTTACGCATATTTAATACCTCCCCGCCTTCAAAAAGTAAATACTGACCTTTTATACCCATTAAACGACCTTCTATAACAGGTGTTTTATCGAAACTCAAACTTTTTACTTTTGTTGGATATTCATTTACTGGGAATTCTATATTCAAGACTTCCTCTGCCGACAATACATACTGCTGACACTCTTCTGGTATAAGCTTTACAATCTCATCTCGTTTAGCAGCTAAATCGACATGTGCAATGTCATTTTTGAGCATACGTTGCCAAGCAGTACGATCGGATAAATATTCTTTTAACGCAACTTCGATAACACCACATAAATATCGGTTTGGTGTTTTAGCAATAGGCACAGCATAACTAGCCCCTTGATCTATCCAACGTGTAGGAACTTGAGTATCGCGTGTAATACCAACCTTAACACCACTAGAAACAGCTAAATACACATAATGATCCTGTAGGTGATGCTTGCGTTCCCAATCCATATCTCTACCCTCACCTAAATGAGCTCTACACAATTCGGGTTTTATAATACATTCTGCAGCCATAGGGCTGTTTTGAAAACAAGGATAACAGAAACCCTGGTTAAAAGATTTTTTGGTTCTTCTACCACAGTCCAAACAATAAATTTCACCCGTAAAAACAAATTGAATACTCTTTCCTATCCATTGGTTCATCTCTAATAAATTGTCGCCCATAGGCAGCGAATATTTTACAGGACTTTTTAGTTCCGTAAGCATTTTAAGAATTCTCCCTTGCATCTTCATATTACGCGATTTTTTGTAGCTTCGTTAAGCAAAAATTAAGCACTACAATTAAATGAAACTCTACAATTTCATAGTCAGTTGGATTTTAAAAAAACGAACCCCTAACATAGAATTATTCATCAACCACCCACTTGAGGTACAAGATGACTTGAGACAATATTTAATTGACACAGCCAAAAATACCGAATTTGGTAAGACCTTTGATTTTAAATCTATAAAGAATTCAAAAGATTTCCAAACACTCGTACCACTTCATACTTACGAGGATTTAGAACCTCAGATTACAAGAATGCGTGCTGGAGAACAGAATATTTTATGGCCAACGGAAATAAAGTGGTTTGCAAAATCTTCGGGAACTACTAGTAATAAAAGTAAATACATACCAATAAGCAAGGAGTGTATAAAATACTGTCATTATAAAGGAGGCAAAGACTTACTTTCTCTTTACTGCAATAATTTTCCAGCAAAAAACATATTCAAAGGAAAAAGTTTAATGCTTGGTGGTAGTCATAGTATCTCGACACTTTCCAACAAAATGCACGAGGGTGATCTATCAGCAATTATTATGGAAAACTTACCCTATTGGGTGCTCCTGCAACAATCGCCAACAAAGGAAATAGCATTGATGGACGATTGGGAGAAAAAAATTGATCTAATGGCAGAACAGTCCATTAAGGAGGATGTAAGTTCTATTTCTGGCATCCCTTCGTGGGTAATTGTGTTTGCAGAAAAAGTATTGGAAAAAGCAAAAAAAGAGAACCTTCATGATGTTTGGCCAAACTTAGAGCTATACATGCACGGAGGGATAAATTTTGAGCCCTATAAAAAACAGTTCGAAAAGCTATTTCCAAAGGGAATAAATTACCTAGAAACCTACAATGCATCCGAAGGTTTTTTTGGGATTCAAGATCAACCAAACTCAACCGAATTACTATTAATGCTAGATTACGGTATATATTACGAATTTATTACTTTAGCATTGTCAGGAACTAAAAACCCAAAAACTATAGGTTTAAACGAAGTAGAAATTGGGCAAGATTACGAAATGGTCATAAGTACCAATACAGGCTTATGGAGGTATAGAATTGGAGATACATTGCAATTTACAAATACAAGTCCATTCCGAGTAATTATTAGTGGAAGGACGAAGCACTTTATGAATGCATTTGGAGAAGAATTAATGATTCACAATGCAGAAAAAGCCCTTCAATTGGCTTGTGAAGGAACACAGACAGAAGTGCTTGAGTTTACGGCTTCACCAAAACACATTGAAGGTATAACTAAGGCCTACCACGAGTGGATAATTGAGTTTAAAAACAAACCTCTAGACTTAGCAGAATTCACCATTAAATTCGACCAAGCTTTAAAATCTCTAAATTCTGACTACGAAGCCAAAAGACACAAGAATTTAATTCTTGAATGCCCTAAAATTTACTGTGCGAAAAAAGATTTGTTTTTTAATTGGATGAAAGAAAAAGGAAAGTTAGGTGGTCAAAACAAAGTACCAAGGCTTTCAAATAATCGGGATATTTTAGAGGAATTACTCAAATTGAATTTATAATAGCAACTAATTAAGGACGATGGATCACAGAATATAGTATCTTAATTAGGTGTGTAAAATTACTAATCAATATTTTGGTTATACACATCTACCACAATTATTCTACTAATAGAAATCGATACAAATCAATGTCATTTTTTCACTATAGATTTATGACTCACTAATAATCATGAATTTAAAGAAAAATATTGACTTCCAATACACTTTAAGATTTCACTATTTGCCTTAATGTATCAATAAACAATTCGCAACAAAAACTCATAACTATTACCACTTGTACATCTCATCAAAAATTGTAATTTTAAGCCTTAATTTGAAATTCGAAATATGCATATAGCAGTTGCTGGAAATATAGGCGTTGGTAAAACAACCTTAACGAATTTATTAGCGAAAAACTTTAAATGGGAACCTCATTTCGAAGCGGTTGACAACAACCCTTACCTTGATGATTTTTATACCGATATGCAACGTTGGGCATTTAACCTTCAGGTTTTCTTTTTAAACAGTCGTTTTGGCCAATTAAAAGAGATTCAATCTAGCGGAAAAAACACCATTCAAGATCGAACTATTTATGAAGATGCGAATATTTTCGCACCTAACCTTCATGCTATGGGCTTAATGACTTCCAGAGATTTCGAAAACTACGATCAGCTATTCAAATTAATGGCTTCTTTTGTTGAAGCTCCAGATTTACTTATTTATTTGCGTGCTTCTGTTCCTACTTTAGTAAAGCAAATACAAGCGCGTGGAAGAGATTACGAATCGAGTATTCGTATAGATTACCTAACACGATTAAACGAGCGTTACGAAGCTTGGATTTCGGAATATACACACGGTAAATTACTTATTATAGATACCGATGATTTGGACTTCTCGAACAATCCAGAAGATTTAGGTTTTATTATCGATAAGGTAAATGCAGAATTAAACGGTTTATTTTAAATCCTCATTCGTTTTATCCCATTTATAAATGGATAACAAAGAACTTTTTTTAAAACACCAAGGTCAAACGACCCCTTACCCATTGTACATTGAAGTTGCTCAGGCAAAAGGAGTCTATATTACCGACAGCTCAGGGAAATCATATTTAGATTTAGTTGCAGGTGTTTCGGCGTGTACCTTAGGTCATTGTCACCCTAGAGTAGTAAAAGCAGTCCAAGAGCAAGCAGCAGATTATATGCACGTAATGGTTTATGGCGAATTTATTCAAAAACCACAATTAGACCTTGCAGCAAAATTAGCGTCTCTTTTACCAGACTCTTTAAACAGTACGTATTTTGTGAATTCGGGTGTTGAAGCTATTGAAGCCTCGATGAAATTGGCAAAAAGAACTACGGGTAGGTCGGAAATGATTTCTTGTAAAAACTCATATCATGGTTCTACCCAAGGCGCTTTGAGTATTATGGGAACCGAAACCTACAAACAAAAATTTAGACCTCTACTCCCCGACTGCAATCAAATTAAATACAATGATTTAGACAGTTTACAGAATATAACTACTAAAACTGCAGCTGTAATAATAGAACCGGTACAAGGTGCAACCGGATTTATCACCCCAAAGAATGGGTTTTTAAATGCGGTTCGCAAAAGATGTTCTCAAGTAGGAGCAATATTGATATTTGATGAAATTCAAACTTGCTACGGAAGAACTGGTAATTTATTTGGATTCGAAACCTACGATGTAATCCCCGATGTATTATGTATGGCTAAGGGAATGGGAGGCGGAATGCCAATTGGTGCTTTCACAACCTCGACCAAGCTTATGCACACTTTAAGCAACAATCCTAAACTAGGACATATTACCACTTTTGGAGGACATCCTACAAGTTGTGTGGCCGCTTTAGCTACACTAAACGAATTATGCGAAACTACGCTTATAAATGATGTGTCAGCAAAAGAGAAACTGTTTAGAGAAGTACTAAATCATCCAAAAATAAAAGAAGTACGTGGTGTAGGATTAATGTTGGCTATAGAATTAGGCGATGCAGAAATTTGTCAGAAGCTAGTTACTCGTGGAATAGAAAAAGGAATTATAACTTTCTTCTTTTTATTTACCGATACTGCAGTAAGGTTGAGTCCACCATTAACGATTTCTGAAGACGAAATTAGAGACGCTGGGAGAATAATTTGTGAAATTTTAAGCGAATAAAAAAAGGGCACACAAATTGAATGCCCTTTTTTTTTGTTGTAGTAGCTAGTATTATGCTTTTTCTAAA
>CAJWJW010000106.1 GCA_913041775.1 uncultured Flavobacteriales bacterium | reverse complement strand
TTGTTTTTTAAGTGACGAATCAAATTCAATAATTTTCATGTTGAGTTTAACAAATGTTGAATTAATACGGGAAACTAAATACTAGTTTGTTATGTTAAAGAACGGTTTAGCAATGCGGCGATATCTGCTTCTAATGCTCCTATATTTTTTTCTAGCTCGGGCTCGTTGACTAAAGTGTCACCTTTAGCTTCTTCTAGCTTACTAGAGAGTTGTAAAGCGCACATAGCTAACAAGTCTTGCTTGTCTTTTACGGCATAATTTGATTCAAATTGCTTTACTATAACTTCAATTTTAGAAGCAGCCTTACGGATATTTTCTTCTTCCTCTCGGTTAATAGTTAGGGGATATACTCTCCCAGCTATCGATACTTTGATTTTAAGTTTATCCATTTTAGCTATATCACTGATTTAGCTGTGCTATACATTTATCTATTCCCCGTATAAGTTCGTTAACTTTTTGCCTCGCTTCAGTACTACTTAATCCAACTTCAGTTAGCGATTTGGCATTAATAATTAAGTTCCTTTCCTCTTTGATCGCATTAATTCGGTCAATCTTGCGTGCCAATTTCTCTTGGAGATTTTGGTTTTCTCTTTCTAAGTCTACATTTTTAAGTTTCAGATTATCGAATAAAGAATTCAATTTCTGAACTTGAGAACGTAAATTTGTGAGTTTTGTACTTAATCGATTCATTAATTATTGCAGCATCAATGATACAAATATAGTTAATCCCATCTAAAAATGCCATTATTTAAAACACTAAAAAAACCTTCGCTTCGTTTTAGTCAAAAGTTTTGATAAATCGCCGAATAATTTACTTTTGCATAGAAATATAAAAGTTTGAGATTGAATGAATTGTCTTGCTAAGCATCTTATAGTCGTTTTTGTTTTGTGTGCATTTTCCGTGAATGCCCAAAACCCTTATTCTAAAACTAATTTTAGAGCACCATTAGATATTCCATTGGTTTTGGCAGGGACTTTTGGAGAACTACGTTCCAATCATTTCCATGCTGGAATAGATATTAAAACAAAAGGGATGGAAGGTTTTCCTGTGCTCGCTATTGACAGTGGATATGTGTCGAGAATTAAAACGCGTCCTGGTGGTTATGGTAAGGCTTTATACCTTACCCATTACAATGGGTATGTTTCTGTATACGCTCACTTGCAGGGGTTTCAGGAAAATTTAGCTTCCTATTTGTTGAGAGAACAGTACAATAAGCAACAATTCTCGGTAGATTTATTCCCAGACTTAGAGCAGTTTAAATTCTATAAAGGAGACACGATTGCTTGGACAGGAAATTCGGGTGGCTCAACTGCCCCACATTTACATTTTGAAATCCGAGATGCAAGAACCCAAGAAACGATTAATCCTTTATTGTTTGGTTTTAAGGTAAAAGATACCACACCACCCACCTTAAAAAATTTACATATTTATCCTTTGAGTCAGCTAGCAACTATTAATGGAGTTAGTGATACTTTACGTTTGCCAATTCGAAAAGTATCGGCACGTAAATACCGTATAGATTCCATGAATATTGTGGTAAATGGACCCGTCGGTTTTGGTATCGATGTATTCGATAGGCTTGATAATGCGCCCAATAAAAATGGAATTTTCAGTATTGAGTTTTTTGTTGATTCAAACTTAGTTTACAAGCATAAAATGGAGCGTTTTTCTTTTTCCGAAACGCGTTACATAAATTCATTTATGGATTACCACGCAAAGAAAAAGTATTCGTTACGACCTCAAAAATCATTTAAGGATCCAAATAACAACCTTAGTGTTTATGAGTTTTTAGAAAATGATGGTTGCCTCGACTTTAAGAATTCTAAAGTACATGAAGCTTATTATTTGATAAAAGATACAAAAGGGAATACTTCATCGTTGAGTTTTAGTTTTTCGAGCGATTCTTCAAAAAGTACAGTTACAGAAAAAGAGTATGCAAGACTTTTTCGTTTCCATGAGGAAAATAAGTTTGAGCGTAATAATTTGAGTTTATTTTTTAAGCAAAATAGCTTGTACACAGATTTAGATTTTAGGTATAATAATTTTGAATCAAGTAAAGATTTTGTAGCAGATATTCATTGTGTACATAGTAATGAAACTCCTGTTCATTCTGCTTTTTCTATAGCCTTAAATTTAGAAGGACTTCCTGATGAATGGAAACCTAAAACACAACTTTGTTCAGTAGATGCACAAGGGAATGTATCTTGCTTGTCTAGTTCTTGGCAAGGAGATACTTTGATTGCAAAGTCGCGAAGCTTTGGTAATTTCAGTGCAATAATTGATACAGTTGCGCCTAGTCTTAAAATAAAATCTTTTAGCTACGACATGTCGGAAGTAAAAAACATGAGCTTTACAGTGGTAGATGATATTAGTGGAGTGAGTACTTATAATGCCTTTGTGGATGGAGTCTGGGTTCTATTAGAGTATGATCCTAAAAATAAACTTTTAACTCATTTTTTTGATGGTAAAATACCGAAGGGTAAGCATTTAATTGAGGTCGTAGTAGAAGATTCTGTTAAGAATGAAAAACGATTGATTTTAGAATTCCTCCGCTAAAAATATTTTTATCTTCGTAGCTTATGTATAAATCACGTTTAAGAATTGTTTCTCTAGTATTTTTTCTATTGTTTATTCAAGCTTTAGCAGCACAAACTACACGTATATTTGGGCTTGTAAAGGATCAGAATAATCAATTAGTAGAAGGGCTTAGCGTAGAGTATAAAAAATTTGGAGCAATAACAGATCCTAAAGGTTTTTATTCTATAAATGTACCCAGTGGAAAAAAGGTGAGTCTTGTTTTTTCACACTTATCTTATGTAAATCAAATCCATAGTTTCGAATTGTCCGATGGTGAGCAAAAAAGTTTCGACCTTGTTTTAAGTTCCGATATAAACCAAATTTCAGAAGTGGAACTGGTGGATGAAGGTATGAGAAATCAGAATGTAACAACTTTAGATAAAAGGAATTTAAATATAATTACGGGTCCAACGGGTGGGGTGGAAGGTTTGATTTCTACACTTGCTGGAGTAAGTACTAAAAACGAAATGAGTTCTCAGTATTCTGTACGTGGTGGGAATTTTGACGAAAACTTGGTATATGTAAATGGCTTCCAGATATACCGCCCTTTTTTGGTGCGTAGTGGTGAGCAAGAAGGTTTGAGCTTTGTAAATTCCGATATGGTAGAAAATATTACTTTTTCTTCGGGAGGTTTCGATGCTAAATATGGAGATAAATTATCTTCTGTTTTAGATATTCAATACAAAGATCCACGGGAGTGGAAAGGTCATTTGTCTGTGAGCTTTTTAGGAGTTAGTGCTACCCTTGAGGGAATAAATAAATCTAAACGTTGGTCGCATATTACCAGTTATCGACAAAAAACAAATCAATTTTTATTGAATAGTTTAGATACAAAATCTAACTATAGACCTAGTTTTAGGGATTTCCAATCTCTAAATATTTACCATTTCAATTCTTCTATGAAGGTGAGTTTACTAGGACATTATTCATCCAATACTTACCAGTCTAATCCAGAAACAAGGCAAAGTGATTTCGGTACTATTGATAAACCTTTGCGATTAAATATTTATTTCGAAGGACAGGAAAAGGATGCTTATGAAAGCGGAATGGGTGCTACAAGATTCGATTACCAAATTCACGATAGTTTACATATGAGTTTGTCTGCTTCGGTATTCCAAACCAGCGAGGAGGAATTTTACGATGTGGAAGCACAATATTGGTTGGGTTCTTTAGATAATAGTTTAGGTTCTGATAATTTTGGAGAAGTTGTAGCGAATAGAGGTGTGGGTGGTTATTTGCGTCATGCCAGGAATGAACTTTTTGCTCAGGTATATAATGCAGAATATCGTGGTAAGTTTTTTAAGTCGAATGCTAATTTAGAATGGGGAGCAAAATACCAACACGAACTAATAGACGACAGATTACGAGAATGGCAATTAGTCGATTCTTCTGGTTTTTCTACTCCACAAGGCCTAGATACCCTGCTCGAATTGTTTGAGTTTGTTCAAGCTGAAAATGAATTGAGCTCCAGTAGATATAGCGGCTTTGTACAGCAAAGCGGTTTCTTTACTCCCGATAGCACGAGATTTACGTATTCGCTAGGTTTGAGGTCGCAATACTGGACTTTAAATAACGAGTTTTTTGTCTCTCCTAGAGCTTCCTTAAGTTATCTACCTAATTGGAATAGGGATGTGCTCTTTAGGGCTTCTATAGGTTCTTATAATCAATCACCTTTTTATAGAGAATTACGCGATAAAAAAGGACTGCTTTACACTGATTTGAAAGCACAGAAGTCTATACATTTTGTGCTATCTACCGATTATAATTTCACCTCGTGGAATAGACCTTTTAAATTTGTTGGTGAGCTGTATTATAAAAAGCTAAAGGATATTATTCCTTACGAGATTGATAATTTAAGAATTCGATATTTACCCGACTTAACTGCAGCGGGCTATACTGCTGGGATAGATTTGCGTGTAAATGGAGAGTTTGTTCCAGGTGTAGAGTCATGGGCTAGTTTATCTTTAATGTCTTCTAGAGAAGATATCGCCAACGATGGACATGGCTATATTCCACGCCCTACAGATCAGCGATGTAGCTTTTCAATGTTTTTCCAAGACTACTTACCCAACCGTCCTTCTTATAAAATGAATTTAAAACTTCATTATAGTAGTGGTTTGCCTACCGGTGCTTTAAATTCGGAAAGGCATGAACAAATTATTCGAATCCCTTCTTATAAAAGGGTAGATATTGGCTTTTCTAAAATAGTTAAAGAGGGCTCTTCAGGTTCACAATCTAAGTATTTAAAACATTTCAACTCTCTATTAGTAAGTGCTGAGGTGTTTAATCTCTTGGGTATTCGAAATACTATTTCCTATTTATGGATAACCGATGTAGTACAAAACCAATACGCCGTTCCAAATTATTTAACCTCTCGTTTATTGAATCTTAAAATTCAAGCGAAGTTTTAGGGCGTTAAGAATTTAAAACTGGTCAAAATAGTTTTAGGGCAAATGATCCTTTACCGACTAGATCTTTAATTATTGTATTCGTCTTCGGTGCAACTCGAAAAGCTACTGACTTTTTTCTCTTTTTTTAAATCTTGACCTTGATAAACACCTTAAATCCTTCTTTTTTCTGCCAATCTGACAGACGAAATGCTATGGCATAACAATTGACTTATCCTCATCAGAAAAAAAACTAAATTATATAAGCTTATGGCTACTGGTAAAATTAATGTAACGGCG